>JBMYWT010000007.1:0-63680 GCA_049607665.1 Maricaulaceae bacterium | reverse complement strand
CAAAGGAGGTTTTGAAAAATGTTTTTATTGAGAAATGAACTAAATATCTGTTTTAGAAACATATTTTATGGAATTTTAGCTATTTCTCGTTAAAAAACATCAAATAACTCAACATATTATATATTATTCTATATCCATTTATATTATTAGATATTCATGAAGAAAAATGTCGTCATAGGTTTTCTGGGAATCAACCTCGATAATGGGCGCGGCGCGGAGCGCTGGGGACGCTGGCGGCCGTCTGTGGATTTGTGCCGTCAGGACGACATGCTCTTTCACCGTTTTGAGCTTCTCTGCGGCCCCAAACACAATACGATTGCCGAGCAAGTCAAGGCGGACATTGAACTGATCTCGCCTGACACAGAGGTGATTATCAATGAAATGGACATAGACAATCCGTGGGATTTGGAGGAAGTCTATGAGGCTTTGCTCGATTTCACGGAGCTTTACCGTTTCAACACAGAGACCGAGGATTACCACCTGCACATCACGACGGGAACGCATGTCGCGCAAATTTGCCTCTTCCTATTAAACGAAGCGCGTTATTTGCCTGGGAAGATATTGCAGCTCTCTCCGCCCAAGAAACGCCATAAGGACAACGTTGGCAAAGTCTCTCTGATTGATCTGGACTTGTCCAAATATGACCGCCTCGCGGATCGGTTTGAAACGACGCGCGCGAGTGATACGTCATTTTTGAAATCGGGTATTCCGACACGCAATGCCGCCTTTAACGATATGATCGACGAAATTGAGCAAGTCGCCATTCGTACAACCAATCCTGTGCTGTTGATGGGACCGACGGGCGCGGGGAAATCTCATCTGGCGCGCCGTATCTATGAACTGAAAAAACGTCGCCACCAAATGGACGGTGACTTTGTTGAGATCAACTGCGCGACCTTGCGCGGGGATACCGCCATGTCGACATTGTTCGGGCATAAACGCGGGGCCTATGCGGGCGCGATTAAAGACCGCGCAGGATTGTTGCGGGTTGCGCATAAAGGCCTTGTGTTTCTGGATGAGATCGAAGCGCTCGGCCATGACGAACAGGCGATGATCTTAGGCGCAATAGAAGACCATAGCTTTTATCCCGTCGGCGGTGACGCGGCGGTGAAAAGTGATTTCCAACTGATTGCGGGGACAACAACAGACCTGACGCAGCTCGTTGCCGACGGACATTTCCGCGCCGACCTGTTGGCGCGCATTAATATGTGGAGCTATATGCTGCCCGGACTCGGTGCACGTCCCGAGGATATTGAACCCAATTTGAATTTTGAACTGTCAAAGTTCAGCTCTCTAAATAATCGCAAAATGGTATTCAATGCCGAAGCCAAAGCCGCTTATTTGAAATATGCTCTATCAGCAGAAGCTAAATGGACGGCCAATTTTCGCGACCTTGCCGCCTCCGTGACACGCCTGGCGACATTTGCCGAAGGCTCTCGCATTCAGCTCGGTAGTGTCGAGCGGGAAATCTATCGCTTGAAAAACAGTTGGCGACTAAGCCCCGCAAATGACGACGAAGCCATACTGCTCTCTGTGCTACCCGCCGCTGATATCGCGCATATCGACCCCTTTGACAGACCAACACTCGCTAATGTGATTGCCGTTTGCCAAAGCTCCAAGAACATGAGTGAAGCCGGACGCAAGCTCTTTGCCGTTTCACGCACGGAGAAAAAATCATCTAATGATTCAGATCGCCTTAAAAAATATCTCGCGAAATTTGACCTTAGCTGGGATCATGTGACGGCATCATAAACGCCGTCACAATGCGCCGCCTTACGTATCCATCACAGGCGCTTTGCCAAACACAGTCATGGCATCCCATTTCGCGATCTTTTTAAAGAAGACGAAATTCACGCAAAGCGCCAAAGCCACCATAGAAAACAAATTGATCGCCATTAAGTGAATATAATGCAGTTTAACGCGCTGCGTTAGAAGGCTCGCGTCTTCCGCCAGCGGGTTAAGCATCCAAAAGTAAAATAGCACGCCGAAGATGACGGCTATAATTGCGGCGCGCGCATCCACATTTTTGAACAAAAGCCCAACAATAAAGGCCGCCAAAATCGGCATGGACAATAACCCATATAATGTTTGCACCGTATTAATCAGGCTTTCTTGTGTGGCAAAAAATGGCACGAGCACGAGACTAAGCACGACCATCACAACGGACACCCATAGAGAAAGACGCTTCACATTTGGCTTTTTATCGAAATAACTTTCATGAATATCACATACCCAAAGCGCGGCAGAGGCGTTTAGGATGGAGTTAAACGTCGTCAGGATAGCCGCCAAAATCGCGGCGGCAAATGCGCCGGATAAAGCACTCGGCAGAAGGTCACCGACAAGCTGCCCGTAAGCCATATCGTTTTCAACGCGCCCATAAAGCTTAAACGCCACAATACCCGGCAGGACAATAATCGGCGGCACGATCAATAGACGTATGGCGGCCGCAGCGAGAATGCCCTTTTGCGCCTCCTTGACGCTGGGCGAGGCCATAGCGCGTTGCGTGATTGTTTGGTTTGTTGACCAGTAAAAAATCTGAATAAAAAGCATCCCCGTAAAGAGAGTCTTGAACGGAATATCAGAATCATCCGAGCCGATAAGCGTTAGGCGCTCTGGCGGGATACCTGTAAAATCAAAATTAATCGCTTTCAGGGCTACGAATGTGACAAACAAAGCGAGGCTGAGCAGTAATATGCCTGAGAATGTATCCGATACGGCAACCGCGCGAAGACCGCCAAAAATCGCATAGGCCGCGCCCATCATCGCATAAATCAGAGAGAAGAAAAATATCATCGGGTCAATAGGTCCAAAGCCCGGTATATTTACGGGCTCTGCGGATAAACCAAACATGCTGATCATAAATTGTGAACCGCCATAAAGAATGGCTGGCAAAAAGATAAAGACATTCCCAAGTAAAAATAACACGGAAATCAGCGCACGAATATGGCGATCATTATAACGCTTCTCAAGAAGCTCTGTCGTCGTCGTGCAATTATATTTGTAATAAACAGGAATGAAGGCAAAACACAAAATGCAAAGCCCAACAACAGCGGCAAGTTCCCACCACGCCAACAATACCATTTGATTGCCGTTCATGCCTACCAGCTGATCTGTGGATAAATTCGTCAACGTGATTGACCCCGCCACAAAATACCATTTCAGCGACCCACCCGCGAGGAAATACTCCCGCTCGCCATCGCTATCTTGGCGCGCACCTCGGCAGTAAAAATATGTTACCCCTGCAATCAGAGCTGTCAGGGCGAGAAATACAAAAATTTGGATTGGCTCTAATGTCACGGCGCTAGCCCCCTTTGCGCAGAATGAGTTCTGCTGTTTTTCTATTGATAAGCTGAACCCCGCCAACATCCAAAGAGATATTATTGTGGCGGATAGGATTTGGCCCGTAATTCATATGCAATGTGAAGTCTCCAATATCACGGCGGCGATAACCTTGGGGCAATATATCCGTCTCTAAGCCCGCCTTTTGCGCGATATCGCCAATGATACGTGCCATCGCCTCATCATCGGGCCAGCCCGCGAGGTAATGCAGGTTACCTTTTGCAATTAGCGCCGGACGGCCGTCTTTGGTTGTCTCTACGATGCTTTCACCCGTTTCAATTTCCTCACGCCAAATTTGAAACGCTCCGCCCTTTGCAAGCGGCACATTACCGCTTGGCCGAAGACCGTCCACCGCCGTAACCTTGCACGCAAAATCTTTTATATTCGGCGGAAGGTTTTTCGGGATAGAGAAATCAGATGTCTTTGATCCACTGCGCGGACCGATAAGAACCTGCCCGTCAAAACCCTTAATGGCGTCTTCAAGCGCTTTCGTCCAAGCAAACAATCCCGGAATAAGAACAAGCTTTTTATCACCGAAATCCGAACACGACGCAGGCAATATATCCACCGACAGGCCAAGGCGGCGCAAAGCCCGATACGCTTCATAGACAAGGCGAAAATAGTCAAAACCCTGACTTTGCGGCTGTGTATCCCACGCCCAAGCCGACTGATAATCGAACACTAACCCCACGGATGACGGGCGCGTTTCCAAGGCAGGAACTTCCGAAATTTCTTTGGCAACATCCGCTGCCTCTTGTCCGCCCGGCGCCGTGACGCCGTCAGGACGCTGTAGGCCCGCATGCATTTGTTCTTGCGCGAAAGGCGCTTGCCGCCAGCGGAAATAGCTCACCACTTCCGCCCCATGCGCAATCGCTTCCCATGTCCAAAGTCGCACCATGCCAGGCAAAGGCATGGGGTTATACGGCGCCCAATTCACGGGGCCGGGTTGCTGCTCCATAACCCACCAGCGGCCCTTGCCAACGGCGCGGTACAGATCATGATGAAAGGCTTGAAAATCTGGATCGCCTTGACGTCTGTAATCATGTTTAAAGTCATCGCCTTGGTCGGAACGGTCTTCGAGAAAGCCGAGCGGGTAGCTATCCCAGCTAGCGACATCCAAATCTGCGCCGACATCAAAATGATCAAACTCTGTAATTCGTCCCATGTAATTATGGATTAAAGGCTTATCCGTTAAGCCGCGCAATATATCGCATTGCGCGCGGTTGAAACGCACCACTTGATCTGAACTGAACCGGCGGAAATCCATAACATGGGCGGGACTGGGTTCAGTAACGGTTTGATTGGGCAGCTCGATTTGAGAAAAATCATTATATTCCATGGACCAAAACATGTTGCCCCATGCCGCGTTTAAGGCCTCAGTCGTTTTATACGTTTCCACCAGCCAATTTTGGAAGGCCATCTTAGCCGCCGCTCCATAGGATAAAATCGTATCATGGCAGCCATATTCATTATCTGTCTGCCAAGCTTGGATATGCGGATTAGCGGCGTAACGCTCGCCCAATAAACGCGTTATCCGTTTTGCTTCTTCAAGATATCCGTCATGAGAAAAACAATAATGACGACGTGATCCAAATTTACGAACGTTATTACCAGCGTCTACCGCCAACATATCGGGATGTTTATCCACCATCCAGCGCGGGGGCGTAGCGGTCGGTGTCCCAAGGACAATCTTCAACCCCGCATCCCCCAGCACGTTAATCGCGCGGTCAAGCCAATCCCACTCAAGCGCTTTGGGCGTCGGCTCAATCCGGCTCCAAGCAAACTCCCCTATGCGCACCCACGTCAGTCCCATTTCGCGCATTTGCGCCGCGTCATCAGCCCATTGTGTTTCGGGCCAATGTTCAGGGTAATAACAAACGCCAAGTTCAGGAGAGCTCATTATGCAGCCTTTTTTAGAACGAAGAGATAAGATGAAAAATCACCGCGCGGCATGTAGCGCATATCCGAATTATTTTGCGTCATCGCCACATAGGGGAGCGGCAGTCCACTTTGCATTAGCGCGTCACCGCCATAGGCTGCGCCGCCGCCCTCGAGCCTATATTGCGCGTTCGGATCAAGCCCGCTTAAGCGCACGCGGCGAAAGGGCTGATTAGGCCCAGAAAGGATATGAAAATATGTTAGATAAATGGTGTTCGCATCCGCGCTTGTAAGCTGCCAGCACGTCTCATTTTCATTTTTAATAATGCGGCTGAATGACCCGCCAAGCCGGTTGGTCGCCGTGGCTTTCGCCATAGCCATATAGTGTTTCAAATCATCGCCATGCGTCTCTAAATCCGCATGGCCAAGTGACACACCTTGCGCCGCGCATAATACGCCAGCATGGAACCGCTCCTCAAGTGATGTCTCTCGCCCGTTTTGATGGTTGGGCGACGGGCCGATATAGGCGGTCAGGACATCCATTGGAAACAGATAAGACGCTCCATTTATAATATCCAACCGCCCTATGGGATCGCACATATCGCTTGGCCAATTTTGCGCCATGAAAGAGAGCATTCCAAGATCAAACCGATTGCCGCCGCTCGCGCAATTTTCAAATAATACATCTGGATATTTTTGCGTAAGACGTCCCAGTAAATCATATAACCCCAGCATATAACGATGCGCGGTTTCGCATTGCTTTTCGGGCGGCAGCACTGCCGATCCTAGCTCGCTCATATGGCGGTTCATATCCCATTTGACATAATCAATATTACCGCATGAAAGCAGCACATCCATTTTCTCAAAGAGATAATCCACGACATCGCCGCGAGAGAGATCAAGCGTCAATTGATTACGCGCAGTTGAAGGCGTTCGGCCAACCACATGCAGTGTCCAATCAGGATGCGCGCGATATAAATCACTATCTGGATTGACCATTTCAGGCTCGAGCCAGATTCCAAATTTCAAACCTTTGGCTTTAACCTTGGCCGCCAAATCCGGAATACCCGATGGAAAGCGCGTTTTGTCCGCTGTCCAATCCCCGAGCGAGGAGCGGTCACTTTGGCGGCCCTCGAACCATCCATCATCCAACACTAACATCTCTGCGCCAATATCTTTGGATTTGTCCGCCAGCGCTAAAACCGCCTCTTCTGTGACATCAAAATAGGCCGCTTCCCATGTGTTGACATATGTCGGGCGAGCGCGTCTTTTGAAGTTCGGCGGAGAGATTTTATCCCGAATGAAGTCATGCCACATATGGCTCATACCGCGCAGGCCGCGCCCTGAATACACGTGCAGGGCTTCGGGCGTCGCAAAGCTTTCGCCAACCCCTAGCGTCCACCCAAAGTTAAAAGGGTTTATGCCCGTTAAAAGACGTACATCGCCAAATTCACCTTTTTCGGCGCTGATCGCGAAGTTCCCGCTATAGATTAATGTGCTAGCAAAAACGCGCCCGTGATCTTCACTCGCGCCCTTCCCCAGAAGCGCCATAAACGGGTTATGCGCCGCGCTTGATGTGCCCCGCGCCGAATCGATAACAAAACGCCCTTGGGGCAGGCCAAACCGTTCTTCATTAAATTCACGCGCCCATGTTCCGTGTAAATGCAGCACTTCATAATCATCTGCGGGTAGATCAAGCGAGCTACTAAAGACCTGTTCTAATTTTATCGGAGCGCTCCCCTTATTCGTAAATTCGGTAGAGCGCACTAAGACGCCGTAGCCTCGGTACACCGTGTAATAGAGCTTCACCTCTAGCCCATAAAGCGCGTCTTCAAGCGTGACGGTCAATGTCTCGCTATCACCGCCGCGCGCGCTCGGCAGGCCCGGCAAATCAAGCTTATCCTCCGTGATCTCATAGCCCTTATAGACAAAGGAAAAGACAGAGTTCCCATCTGCATTTCGTCCGTGAAAAGCGGGCGCTCTGAAATCTGATGTCCCGAACACAGGAATCTCTTGCGGCGTATCATTTAGGTTGAAATCCGCATGACCCTGATAATGCACAGTTGTGTCTCTGTGGGTGCGTCTATGATGAACAGGCGCGTTTAACGGATCACGCAAAGCGTCTCCGTAATAGAGATGTTCTAAAATAGCTTCCGGCGTTACGCGGAACACATAGGAAAACATATCATTCGACAGAGCAAATATATTGTCTTTGGAAACCGCGATCATGGACGCCATTGATATCTATCAGCCTTAAACTTGCAATGCGTTCATTACGTTTTACGAAAACTCTCATCTCTTCGATAAAATGTTCGCTTTCAAACTTCAATATAAGTTATAGGGCAAGCAAGTTATTCTTTAAGAGGTCATCAGCGTGGCGAATAATACACATATATTAAGCCGCAAAGTCGACGGACGAGAGATCTATCGTCGCGATGTCGTTAAGGCCGACGGGCGAGACCTGTTGCTTTATGGCTATGCGCCCCACACGCAAGCCCCCCTCCCCGAAGAGGGCGGCGAAGTCGCAAAGGGCGGAGAGCTGCGCTGGCATCCCTTGCGCCAAGAATGGAATCTTTACGCGCCGCATCGCCAAAACCGCACCTTTAAACCCTCCGCCGCCGATGATCCCCTTGCGCCGTCAAAACCAAATGGCCCGCCCACGGAAATCCCGTTTACGGATTTTGAACTCGCCATTTTTGAAAACAAATTCACTAGCCTTCACGCAGAAGCGCCCCTCCCCGCATCCGTAGCGGGCCTAGATATGAAACAAGCAAAAGGGCGATGTGATGTTGTCGTTTACGGCCCCGAAGCCACAGGTAATCTTCACGCCATTGGCCAAGATAAAAGACGGCTGCTGCTTAGTGCATGGATAGATCGTTATGAAGCGCTCTTTGCGCAAGGACATAAATTTGTTATGCCGTTTGAAAACAGAGGCGACGAAGTGGGCGTGACGCTCCATCATCCCCACGGCCAAATTTACGCCTTCCCGATCATTCCTGATGTTCAGAAAAAGACAGCCGACGCCTTTGCGCAAGGCTATGACTTGGCTCGCGAGCTTAAAACCTATGAAGCGGATTATCACGTCGCCGCAGGTGATGAGATGCTCGCCTTTTGCCCGCCCTATGCGCGCTTCCCTTATGAAGTTTGGATCGCGCCTCGCAAACGCATGGCTGGCCCGTGGGAATTTTCAGATACAGCACAAGATGAATTTGCGCATTTACTCGGCGAGGTTACGCGTAAATATGATGCCTTTTTTGAGCGTCCAACCGCCTATATGTTATCGCTTCATGCCGCGCCGCTGGGCACCGAAGATCACTTTAACTTTACGGCGAAATTTTATCCCCTGCTGCGTGCGCCGGGGCGAGTGAAATACTTGGCCTCCGTAGAGCAAGCGACAGGCGTATTCACCGTCGATGTTATGCCCGAAATGGCCGCGAAGACGTTGCGAAGTTTGTAAATGACCACGGACACTTTCACCACGATATTTGGCGCCGCCCCGCAAGCGAGCCTGTTCACTCCGGGACGCGTAAATTTGATCGGCGAGCATACAGATTATAATGGCGGCATGGTTCTGCCCATGGCAATCGCGCTTGGCACGACGCTCGCCATCTCTGCGCGGACGGATAATATCATCCGCATATATTCAGACGGCTTTGACGGCATCGCCGAGCGCAGTATATATGACACCACCCAAGATCATTGGTCAGACTATGTTGTGGGCGCTGTGATCTATGCCGAGAAAATCGGCTTTATATCTGGCGGCGTCGATATCGCCATTCAAACCAACTTGCCTTTTGGCGCAGGGTTGTCGTCTTCGGCGGCGTTGATTGTCGGCATTCTAAAAGCCTGCCGCGATCTATCAACCCAAGACGTTTCAGACGTCGAGATTGCAAAACTTGCGCGCCACGTTGAAAATGAATTTATCGGCGTGCCTTGCGGGATCATGGACCAAATGGCCGTAGCGACTGGAACCCCCGGGAACGCCATCGCGCTTGATACGCAGACACTGGAATATGATTTAATTGATCTGCCTAACGATTATCATATCGCCGTTATTCATTCCGGCCAGCACAGAAAACTTAGCGAAGGCCGTTATAAAATCCGCAAAGAAGAATGCGACGCGGTGAAATCTCATTTAGGGCGCGAGGATATTTGCCAAATTAGCGATGATGACATCGCCGATCTTTCTGGCCTTGTTGATACTCTTCAGCGGCGCGCTAAACATTGCCAGAGCGAACATAGACGTGTCTTGCGCGCAGTAGAGACCTTAAACGCACATGACATAGCGGCGTTTGGGCGGCTTATGAATGAGAGCCATATCTCTATGCGGGATGACTTTGACATCACCTTGCCCGCCATTGACCGCCTTGTCGAAGACGCCGTCACCTTTGGCGCAGTTGGCGCACGCATGACGGGCGGCGGCTTTGGCGGTTGTATTGTCGCCTGCGTAAGAAATGATATTTACGCAGAATGGAAAGAGCGCCTGTTAGCGGCCCACCCGAAAGCCTTCCATGTTTGCTAGGCTTTTCTCTCTATAGCCTTGCCATTCAGCCCGCCCCTCGTTTAGTATAAAATAACATAAGGGGACTGATATGATCGACACGCAAGCTATGCCGCATTTAGCGGATATTTCTCGCCACCAAGCCAAGATTTGCGGCGAAAAAATCGCCCTTCATTTTGAAGGCCGCGAAACAAGCTATGCAGAGCTCGACATACGCACGACGAAAGTAGCCAATGGCTTGATTGCTGCGGGCGTGAAGCCTGGTGACCGCGTCGCCTATCTTGGCAAAAACCTAGACGTTTATTACGAAATGCTTTTAGGCGCTGCCAAAGCCCGCGCCTCTCTTGCGGCGATGAATTACCGTCTCGCGCCGCCGGAATTGCAATTCGTGCTCTCCGATAGCGAATCCGTTTTAATGTTTGTCGCAGATGATTTTTACGACATCACGGATCAGGTCAAAGCCGATTGCCCTAAGCTTGGGAAAATCATCGCCATTGATGGCAAAAGAGATGATTGGGAAGATTACGCCGCATGGCGCGACGCGCAAAGCGATGTCGACCCTATGCTCCCGACCGAAGATATGGACGACGTCATTCAGCTCTATACCTCTGGGACTACGGGCCTGCCTAAAGGCGTGCAAATCACAAATACGAATTTCAAAAGCCTGTTTGATGAAGCCGACAAACTTGTATGGGCTGATTACAAAGAGGACGATTCCGTTATTAACGCCATGCCCCTCTTTCACGTTGCCGGCGTGAATGTGGGCCTATTCAGCCTAACACAGGGCGCGAAGACAGTTATCCTGCGCGAGATTAACCCGCTTGTCATTTTGGACCTCATTGAACAGCAAAGCATTAATCATGCCTTTTTCGTTCCCGCCGTTATTCTTGCGCTAACGTTAACACCCGGCGTGAAAGAGCGCGATTTCTCTTCGATGAAACTTATATCTTACGGCGCGTCTCCGATTGCAGAAGGTTTGCTCCTTGAGGCCGTTGAGCTTTTTGGATGTCAATTTGCGCAAGTTTACGGCCTGACAGAAACGACAGGCGCGGCGACATATTTGCTCCCTGAGGATCATGATCCCAAACGCGGTAAATTACGTTCTTGCGGCATTCCTTATTCCAACCTTCAAATCAAATGCGTCGATGATAATGACGCCGAAGTTGCACAAGGAGCTGTCGGGGAAATCGTCATCAAGGGCGACGCCGTTATGAAGGGCTATTGGAACCGCCCCGAAGCCACTGCCGAAGCCGTAAAAGATGGCTGGTTCCGCACAGGTGATGCGGGCTATTTCGATGAAGAGGGCTATCTCTATATTCATGACCGCGTCAAAGACATGATCGTATCCGGCGGCGAGAATATCTATCCGGCCGAAGTTGAAAATGCGCTCTTCAGCCATCCAGATGTAGCGGATGTGGCCGTCATCGGCGTACCCGATGAAAAATGGGGCGAAGGCGTTAAGGCGATTATCGTACCCAAATCAGGATGCTCGCCGTCCCAAGAGGACATTATTGCCTATGCCCGTGAGCGCATTGCCGGATATAAATGTCCGAAATCCGTAGATATTCACCCAGAGCCCCTGCCCCGCAATCCGTCAGGAAAAGTACTACGCCGACAACTCAGAGCGCCATTTTGGGAGGGTCATAAACGCAATGTGGGATAAATTTATCACATAAGGGCGCAATAAAGTGTCTTACCGCGTCAAACTGTCCACAAGATTCTGTCGAATAGTTGCCAAACTGTCATAATAGACATGTATAAAGCCTTAAGCTTTTCTTAAGGAACCAAAAACTCATGAATACTACATTTAAATCTGTTTTACTTAGTGGGGCCGTTAGCGCGTCTTCACTTATTATCGCGGCTAGTCTTGCGACTCCCGCATTTGCTCAAGTTACAACATCATCCGTTCAGGGTTATGTCACAAATGAAAACGGCAACCCGCTCTCAAATGCAACTGTCATTCTTACCAACACTGCCTCTGGTTTTACCCGTACAGCTAATGTTGATGCAAACGGTTCATTCTCTCTTCGCAACCTTCCTGTTACTGGCGCTTATAATGTTGTTGTAACATCTGAGGGCTATCAAGGTGAACGTGTTGAAGACATCCAGCTTTCGCTTGGCGGCACAACAGCTCTTAATTTCACACTTTCAGGCGGCAGCCGTGAAGACGAAATCATCGTTGTCGCTCAGCGTCAAGTTCTTGCCGATGTTGCTGTTGGGCCATCTGCTAGCTTTGGTCAGGTGACAATTGAAAACGCACCCGCCATTAACCGTAACATTGCTGACATCATCCGCCTTGACCCACGTGTCTATGTTGATGAAAGCCGCGGTGATATCAACTCTGTACAGTGTGTCGGCCAAAGTTCACGCTTTAACTCAATCACGCTCGACGGCGTAGCGGTAAACGATTCATTCGGCTTGAACTCTAATGGTTATCCAACTGAGCGTATGCCATTCCCGTTCGACGCTATTGAACAGGTCTCTGTTGAGATCGCTCCATATGATGTAAAATATGGCGGCTTTACAGCGTGTGCAATCAACTCAGTTACCAAATCTGGTACAAACGAATTCCACGGCGGCGCATTCTTCGACTACACAAGCGATGGTCTTCGCGGCAAACGTGTTGACGGCGAAAAAACAAACTTTGATGATTTCGATGAGATTCGTTACGGCATCAATGTTGGTGGCCCAATCATTAAAGATAAGCTGTTCTTCAATATCGCTTATGAAAAACTAGAAGGTGCCAATACATATAACACAAATACTGTTGGCAATGGTCCGTTCCAAATCAGTCAAAATCAACTTGATGAAATCGCAAGCATTGCACAGTCGGTCTATCAGTATAATCCAGGCTTCATTCCATCCAGCTTTGACAATCAAGACGAAAAACTTCTCGTCAAACTTGACTGGAATATCAATTCTAATCACCGCGCTACAGCAACATTTGATTACAATGACGGCAACAACATTGTCCGCTCTGATGGCGATAGCGACGAAATTGAATTTTCAAACCACCTTTATGAGCGCGGCTCAAAACTCGAATCTTATGTCGGCGCGCTTTACTCTGATTGGACAGATAATTTTTCAACCGAGCTTCGCGTAGGCTACCTCTCACTTGACGGCCGTCAAGAATCTCTTGGAGGAACTGATTTCGGTGAGATGCAAATCGATGTTGATGACGTTACAGTTTACATTGGTAGTGATGATAGCCGTCAATCCAATGATCTGAACTACAACCTTCTCGATCTTTCACTTCGCGCCAATTATGATTGGAACAACCATTCCTTCTCAGCTGGTATTGAACGTAAAGACTTGGATATCTTCAACCTTTTCGTTCAGCATACTGAAACCGAAATTCGCTTCAGCAGCATCGAAGATTTCCGCAATGGCGCGGCTCGCGAAATTTACTACAATAACGCACCATCACATAACCCAAATGATGCAGCCGCAGATTGGGGCTATGCGCTTAATACCGTTTACGGCCAAGACGAGTTCACAATTGGCGATTCTTTAAATGTTGTCGCAGGTTTGCGTTATGATTGGTATACATCAAGTGATAAGCCAACTGAGAACCCTGGCTTCACAGCAGATTACGGTTTCTCTAACGCTCAAAACTTTGATGGCGTAGGCCTCTTACAGCCTCGTGTTGGCTTCACATATGACGCCGAAGACAATCTACAGTTCCGCGGCGGTGTTGGCCTTTACTCTGGTGGTAACCCGAATGTATGGCTCTCAAACAACTACTCCGCTAACAACGTCACACAAGTCGGTGATCGCCTTCGCGATCGTCCAAATGGACTAGATCTGTTTAGCTACACATACGCAGGCGCAGAAAATGGCGTTCCGAACGCACCTGGTTACGCCATTCCACAACAAATGTTTGATTCTGTATCAACAGGTCAGGGCCGTAACTTTGAAATCAACTATCTTGATCCAGATTTCAAAATTCCATCAGATTGGAAATATTCAATCGGTGCGACTTGGGCCCCTGATTTCCAAACGGACAACGCTCTGTTTGGCGGTGAATGGCAGCTTCAAGCAGACTTGATGTGGTCAAAAGCCAAAGATACGGCCATCATTCTTCGTGGTGACCTTGTCCAAGACGGCACACGCGTTGTCGATGGCGTAACATATCCAACTTACGATAGCCCTCTCACAGATAGCTTCGTTCTTACGAACAGCACAGAGTCCAATAAATCTTTTGTGGCCTCACTTGGTGCAAGCAAGAAATGGGATAATGGCGTCGCAATCACTCTTGGTTATGCTTACTCAGATGCTAAAGACGTTCAGCCAATGACAAGCTCTGTTGCATTTTCGAACTACAACAACCGTGCCTATACTGATCCGCAAGAACAAATCTTGTCGACGTCAAACTATAACACCAAGCACCGCTTCACGGGTTCTTGGTCTTACACCAAAGCGTTCTGGAAAGAATACGATACAAATATCTTTGCTTTCGTACAGTCTAGCTCTGGACGTCCATATAGCCGTACACAAGACGGTGTTGCGAACTCGATCTACAACTTCACGCCATTCCTCGGAAATGGCGGAGACAGCATCTTGGCTCCAGGTACAGAACGTAATGAGTTTACGGGACCAAGCTGGACAAAAGTTGATTTAAAAATCACGCAAGAGCTTCCGGGCTTCCGCGCTGATGATCGTGCATCTGTCTTTATGGTCATTGATAACCTAACAAACCTTCTTAACGATGGTTGGGGTGTACTAGATGAGCCAAGCTTCCCGCGTACACTTCGCGAAGGACAGCCTTTCTCACGTAATTTCAATGCATCTGCGTATGAAATTCGTTTTGGCGCAAAATACCAGTTCTAATGTCTTAAAACATTATGAAGAAGTTTAGGGAGGGCTTGCCCTCCCTATTTTTTTGCGTGATGATAGCTCTATGACCTTTCAAAGACGCTCCATACTCGCCGGATTAAGTACACTTAGCCTTACGGGCTGCGCGCCGCGAGCGCCGCAAAACATATCGCGCAGTGCATGGCCGTTACATGTTAATTATCTTTTCACATTAGGCGTCGCCAGCGGTGATCCTTTATCGGATGGGTTTGTCATTTGGACACGCCTTGCCTCCAATCCCGAGCTCGCAAATGGCGGCATAGACATGCCCATTGATGTGACGTGGCAAGTTGCGCTCGATGAATCCTTCACAAAAATCGTTCAAAAGGGCCGCGTTAAAGCCGTCAAAGAGTGGGCGCATAGTGTCCATGTTGAAGTCTCCGGCCTAGAGCCGCTTCGTCCTTATTTCTACCGCTTCATCGCAGATGGCCAAGACAGCCCCGTAGGCCGCGCTAAAACAGCGCCGCGTTTTGGCGCGCAGGCTGATAAGCTCCGCTTTGCCTTTGCCTCTTGCCAACATTATGAGCAAGGCTTCTTCAATGCCTATCACGATCTGGTCGCGCAAGATCCTGACCTTGTTGTGCATTTGGGCGACTATATCTATGAGGCTAGCTGGGGCCCGCAAGTGCGCCGCCAAGCCACAACAGAGGCCATAACCCTATCTGATTACCGCCAACTTCATGCGCAATATAAAACGGACAAAGCCCTGCAAGCGGCCCATGCCCATGCGCCGTGGTTGTTCATTTGGGATGATCACGAAGTCGTTAATGATTACGCCGGCGATAATGACGAGAACTATATGCCGCCCGCGCAAGTTCGCGCACGCCGCGCCGCCGCCTATCAAGCCTATTACGAGCACATGCCTGTGCGCCTACGGTCTCGTCCGCGCGGCGCCCATATGCGCTTTTATGATTATTTCTACTACGGTAATTTGATGACCATGGCGCTAACCGATGGACGCCAATATCGTGACGATCAAGCCTGCCAAACACCCGAGGATGGCGGCGGCCAAATGGCAACCTGCCCTGAGCTTCAAGACCCCACACGTTCCATGTTCGGCCCCGAACAAGAACGTTGGCTTATGAACTCCCTAGCGCGTACGGGCGCAACATGGGAAGTCATCGCGCAGCCGACACTTTTCTCGAAACTGTTCCAAAAAAACCGCGAAGGTGAATTCGGCAGTTGGAATGACGGCTGGGACGGATACCCCGCCACGCGCGCAATGATTTTAGGCGCGGTTGCGCAGCGCAATCCGAAAAACTTTGTCTCTATTGGCGGAGATATGCACAGTTGGTGGCAAGCCGATTTAAAAGCTGATTACTTTGACCCCGAATCCGCCACGATCGGAACAGAGTTCGTCGCGACATCTATCACAGCGCATTCCTATGCCTATAATCGGTTCACATCCATGCTGCCCGATAATCCGCATATTCATTTCTTTGATGACCGCAAGCGCGGCTACGGCCTTGTTGATGTCACCCAAGATCAATGGACAGTGACACTGCGCGAAATGGACAATGTCTATTCACCCGAAGGCACAGCCACCACGCGCGACACCTACGTCATAGAGAGCGGCAAGCCCGGCGCAGTGAAGGCATAAAGCTTAATTACAGCGCGGGCTGAATAGACACTGGCGTGCCGTTTAAAACGGCATTGCCGGAAAGCGTATCGATTTTACTGGGATCCGTTAGATCATTCATCGACACGCCCGCCTTTTCCGCCGCGACAGATAATTTCACGCCTTTACGCCCGTGCCCATAGCCATGCGGCATAGACACAACGCCCGGCATAATGTCTTCGGTAATTTCTGCGGGCAATTCCACTTCGCCGACTGTATTAAAGACTTTGACGTTATCACCGCCCGCAATGCCCATTTCATGCGCGTCATCAGGATGCATCATCAACGTACAGCGGTTTGGCCCCTTTAATAGGCGGTGACTATTATGCAGCCAGCTATTATTACTGCGAATATGACGGCGGCCGATAAGGCTAAATTTATGTTCCGCCGGCGCCGCTAGCTCTGCTTTAAACTCCAGCAAATCACCAAGTAATATGTCTGGCGCGCAGTGAATTTTACCATCATCCGTCTTCAAACGTTCGGGCAGGCGCGGCTTGAGCGGCCCCATATCATAGCCATTATCACAGGCTTCAATTTCTTCTAGCGTCACATCATGCGGAGAGCTTTCGATCATATGCGCGAGGATTGTGCGTGGATCGATTTTTTCTGGAGCCGTATTATCGCCTTGGGCGGCACGGATCGCGCCTTCAATATCCGCCATAATTTCCCAATCCGCTTTGCTGCCTTCGGCTTGTGGCAGAATAGCGGGCGAATAATGCGCGTAATTTCGAATAGCGAGTGGCGTGAAAAAGAGCGGATAATGATCACGCTCCAGCGGACCGCAAGGCGGGAGAATGTAATTCGCATGGCGCGTTGTTTCCGTAATATACATATCGATACTGACCATCAGATCCAACGTTTCGAGCGCGGCGTCCAATTGCCGTCCACCCGGCGCGGAAAGCACAGGATTACTCGCGAGCGTTAAAAGCGCGCCTATCTGGCCTTCACCTTCTGTCAGGATTTCGGGTGCCAGTTCAGCCGCTGGTAATTCGCCTAACACTTCGGGGCGGCCTGAAAGGCGCGTTTTATATCGTCCATATGATCCCGTCCCGCTACGTTCCACCGGATCAATAATGGGATCGGGGAACATCACGCCACCTTCACGGTCAACATTGCCCGTAGAGATATTTAAAAGCTGTATGAGCCAATGATTAAGCGTCCCAAACCGTACGACCGAGACACCCATACGGCCATACACAATGGCGGGCTGTCCGTTTCCAAGTTCCGCCGCAAGGCCGCGCAGATCATTCACGGAAATACCGCAATAGCCGGACAACATTTCAAGGTCGAACGAACGTATCGCCGCCCAAGCGGCGTCCCAATCGTTAAGCATCGGTTTTAATCGGTCCGGATTGACAAGGCCCGCTTCGTCGAGCGCCAAAAGCAATCCTAAGAAAAAGGCCGTATCTGTGCTGGGTTTGATAAAGTGATGCGTGTCAGCAATCTTCGCAGTCTCTGTCTTACGCGGATCAACGACGACTAATTTACCGCCGCGTTCTTGCAGGCGTTGAATGCGTTTTTTCACATTTGGAACCGTCCAGAGCGATCCGTTAGACGCAAGCGGATTACCACCGACAATAATCATGAACTGCGTGCGGTCGATATCGGGAACAGGATAAAGCGCGTTATGGCCATAAACCCATTTCTGGCAGATCATATGCGGGAGCTGATCGAGCGTGGACGCAGAATAAACACCCTTCGCGCCCCATGATTTCGTCAGCCCGCGCATAGAAAAAGAATTGGAATAATTATGCGCGTTTGGATTACCAAGGAACATGGCCGCAGATTTTGACCCCGCTACAATCTCTTGGTGCCGCGCCGCAATCTCGGCTAGCGCTGCATCCCAGCTTATATCTTCCCATCTATCGCCGACACGTTTCTTCGGGCCGCGCAGGCGATCTGGGTCTTCTTGGAGATCAGCAATCGCCGTGGCTTTGGGACAAATATAACCTTCGGATAAGACGTGATCGGGATTACCTTTAACAGATGTGACCTTGCCGTTTTCGACGGTCATAAGCACGCCGCAATTGGCCTCGCAGAGATGGCATGTACGGGAAAATGTTTGTGCTGTGCTTGTCATATTCATATCCCCAATGCGCCCAAGGCGTTATATTATGCCTAGCTTAGAGCATAATGCGCAAAATCCAAAGCCCGCCTTAAATAGGCGGTTGATTTAGATATCTGCCTGATAAATCCAGCTATCAGATCCCGTCATCAAACGACGGCGTGGTCCAGCGAGTGAAAGGTCGCCCGTTTCATAAGCCGCGTCGCCTTCCCAATAGGTCACAAAACCTGTATCTGTGCTGTCGAATTTTGTTTCAAAGGTCTGAGTTTTGTTCGCATCCGTCATAGCCATAGCCGCTTCAGCCGTAGAACTATCCATAATATCATGCAATGACACGAATGTAGGCGGCATAATCACTGTTTGCGCATCCGGCGTGTCGGTCACGACTTGTTTGGGGCAAACCCATTTATAATCATGAATTTCGCCATGATCGATTTGCACATCCGCATCAGGTGCCTTGGCAACAAAGAACCATGTCGCAAAACGGCGTTTTTCTTGGATGGGCGGTATCCATTTGGAGAGAACGCTCATCTGCGCGCCGGCAATATCCAGTCCGGTTTCCTCGGCGGTTTCGCGTACGGCCGCCGCTTTGGCGCGTGTTAATTCATCTTCGCCAGGCGCGTCGGCATCGTCTACGCGGCCACCCGGAAAGACCCACGCCCCGCCAAAGGCTTTTAAGGCTTTGTTCCGGCGAAGCATTAAAACCTCAAGCCCATCAGAGCCGTCACGTAAAAGCAAAATAGTTGCAGCAGGAATAAGCGTCGCAGGAGGGGAATTTGTCATGATTTAGACTTAGGGGAGCCCGCCTGAAAATCATAGATATAATAATGCATAGCGCGCAAAGAAAAACCCAAGCCGCGAACGGCTTGGGTTTCTAATGTCATGCTGCGCCGTAAGCGCAAGACGTTAAACTTGCTTAGAAGCTATAACGTAAATTCGCGCCATATGTACGCGGAGCATTTGGATAAGCATTTACAACGCCTGCCTGCGCTACGCCAGGGAAGGCAGAGAGAAGGTACTCATCATTAAAGATGTTACGTCCCCAAAGCTGGAGTGAAACGCCGTTTTCAAAACTTACGCCTGCGGCCGCATTAAACGTTTTGACTTCACGCTCAACTTTTGACGTTTGACCCGCAGAATTTGTAACCGTTACAATATTATCAACGATTTGCGTTGGGCTTTCATATTGGAAATCACCACGAAGGAAACCTTCAGTGCCATTACCAAAGTCATGCTTATATGTTGCAGCGACGGACAATGAAAGCTCAGCAATACCTGATGGTGTTTCACCAGACAGATCGATTGGACCATTTGGTCCTTGCGCGCCGACAAAGCTGTCATATTCAGGGTCAAGATACATACCTGAGAATGACAGGTCCAATGCGTCTACTGGTGAGTAGAACACATCCAGTTCCGCACCACGTACAGATTGTTTACCTGCATTTGAGAGGAAGAAACCAACACCACCAAAGATGTTTGACTGGAAACCTTTAATCGTTTGGTCAAAAACAGCAACATTTACAGCGCCCTTTTCGAAACGTGACTTCAAGCCAAGCTCGATAACACTTGCATTTTCAGGCGCTGCATAGCGTGTACCGAATGTTTGGTTAGGCTGTGATAAACCGCCCGCTACGACTGCTGCGCTATCAGCTACGAACGGACGTGAGTCACCGGAAAGATTCCAAGACGTCGCCTTAAAGCCTGTGCCATAGCTACCGTAAACATTGATGTTATCATTCACTTCATAGGCAAGGCGCGCAATATAAGTAAGCTTATCATCATGTGTTTTGCCGCTTTCGATAGCGTTCGGGAACGCAACAAATTGTGGCTGGAACTGTGTGCTTTGGATGCCTGCAATGCCGGAAGCAACACCTGCGCTAATCGCAGCTGATGTGCCAGGCGCAACGCTTTCGATAAAGGCAATATTTGCTGGCGTAGCTGGTAGGCCTGTATTTCCAGTGAATGTTTGACCGAACAACACTGTAGAGAGCGGAACACCAAATAACGTCAGGTCATTATCCAAATCAATAGAAGACCAAACATCACTGTTAACAGTTCTGCCGGTAACAGATTTTTTATCATCCGTGTAGTTCGCGCCAACAGTCAAAGTCAATTTATCAGAGACTTCATAATCAACTGTACCGAAGAGTGAGTAAGCATCATTAGATTGTGAGAAAATTTCTTCAATCTGAGCATCTGGGTTAAAGAATGCGCCAGGTGTCTGGCCGTATAGACCTTCAAGTGTACCCAGAAGTGTAAAGTCACCAAGTAATGCACCAATATATGATCTCAAATCTGTACCATACTCAAGGCCACGGCGTTGCGCGATTTCTTCAGTGAAGAAATAACCACCAAGCATCCACTGAAGGGGACCTTCAGATTGTGATGTCAGGCGAAGTTCTTGTGTGAATGTTTCGATATCAGCATTGAAGTTAACGCTGTCGAGAAGGTTTAGTGAGTTAAAGTCAGCATCTTGGTCGTTGAACGCTTCATTTTCACGGTAAGATGTGATGGACGTAACGCTTGCCCAGCCTAGATCAACATCTGCATGGAAAGATATGCCCATGTCGTCAACTGTGTTAACAGATAAGGCGTTGCTGTAGCCAATATATGAGAATGGATCTGTATCGCTCGCAAGCTGTCCGCCAAGTGCTGTAATGGCTGCTGCTGCGCCTTGGTTTTGAATATTCGTAACCACACAACAAGCTTCGTCAATAGTACTGATATCAGCAATCAAGCGAAGTTCCCACGCATCAGACGGCTGATAGAGGGCCTGCCCGCGCAGACTGAAACGATTACGGTCATTGATGTCACCTTGTCCAGCAATCGCCGATTCGGCATAACCATCACGTTTTTGAATACTGCCGCCTAGGCTAACTGCAAAATCCTCAGACAACGGACCAGAGAAATACCCCTTAGCAATACGCTGATTGTGATTGCCGTAACCGAGCTCAACATAACCTTCAGGCTCGAATGATGGCTTGGCCGTCACGACGCTGATAACACCCGCAGAAGCATTTTTACCGAAAAGTGTTGATTGCGGGCCTTTAAGAACCTCAATGCGTTCAAGACTTGGAAGGTCACCAATACGCGCCGCTGAGCGTGAACGATAAACACCATCAATGAAGATACCAACAGATGGCTCGATACCCGCGTTATTCGCGCCGTTACCAAAACCACGAATGATGAAATTCGTGTTTGAAGATGTTTGTAGTTGCGTAACTTTCAAAGATGGTACGATAGATTGCAAATCACCGATGTCGAGAATGTTAGCCTGCTCGATTGTTACGGCTGGCGTAACAGAAACAGCAACAGGTGTCGCTTGAAGTGTTGTTTCACGTTTCGTCGCCGTAACGATGATTTCGTCTTCCATTTGCGCAGATGCAGGTGCTGCAATAGCGGCGCTAAGTAGGATTGAAGATCCTAAAAGTAGTGATCGATTGAACATAGTTCCCCTCGGGTTTTATAGTTTAATACTGCATGAACATACATCATTTTTGTATGCCCCTGTCAAAAGCAATTTGGGGCTTTTCATGCTCAAATTGTGCCTGCATAAGTAAAAAAATACCAGGAGTGTCATATGTGTCACAATTTAGAGGCCAATTATCTGATAATTGGCAGCGGAGCCGTCGGAATGGCCTTTGCCGACACGCTTTTGACCGAAACAAACGCAAGCGTTATTATCGTAGATCGGTTCGCAAAACCTGGCGGACATTGGAATGTCGCGTACCCGTTTGTAACGCTGCATCAGCCATCTAATTTTTACGGCGTGAACTCTCGGGAACTAAGTAAAGGAAGAAAAGATAAAACAGGCTTAAACAAAGGCTTAGGCGACCTTGCCAGCGGGGCTGAAATTATGGCTTATTTTGACGACGTTATGCGTCATAATTTCCTCCCGACGGGCCGCGTACAGTATTTTCCGCTCTGCGATTATCAAACGCAAGAAAGCTCAGAAACGCCAAGCTTTACATCGTTGCTAACGGGCGAAAAATACACCGTTAAAGCCGCAAAAATCGTCGACGCGACATATTTGAAAACTACCGTTCCATCGACGCACACACCTAATTTTACAATCGGAGACGGCGTTCAATTTATGCCCCCCAATGACCTGCCAAAGCTCACCACGCCCGCTGATGAGTTTACGGTTATCGGCGGCGGTAAAACGGGAATTGATAGCTGCCTATGGCTGCTTGAGAACGGTGTAAATCCTGATAAAATATGCTGGATTGTCTCGCGCGATGCATGGCTCCTCAACCGTAAGAACACGCAGCCCAGCCCAGAGTTTTTCGCCCATACAATGGGCGCTCAGGCGGGGCAGTTTGAATCCATCGCAAACTCTACATCCGTAGAAGATATGTTCGACCGCTTAGAGAGCTGCGGCTATTTCCTACGTATTGATGAAAGCGTCCGTCCCTCTATGTTTCACGGCGCGACCATTAGCGAGCTAGAAGTCGAAGCCCTGCGGCGCATTAAAAATGTCGTGCGTATGGGCCGCGTCAGCAGCGTTGGCCAAACGGAAATCACGCTCGCGAACGGCACAATCCCAACCACGCCGAACACAGTGCATGTCGATTGCTCCGCCAGCGCCATCACCAATCTTGATAATAAACCCGTCTTCCAAGGCGATCTGATTACGCCGCAAATGGTGCGTTCCTATCAGCCCATATTTAGCGCCGCTTTCATCGCCCATATCGAAGCCACGCGCGAGACCGAGACCGAGAAAAACCGTCTTTGCGCGCCCGTGCCTCTGCCTGACGGCGACGCGGATTTCATTAAAATGACGGCCGCCTTTATGATGAACCAATATAATTGGTCGCAAGAGCCCGATCTGCGGCAATGGCTGCGCGGTAGCCGCCTTGACGGCTTTAGTAAAATGGTCGCCGAAATGGATAAAACCGACGCAAGCAAAATCGCAATCATGGAAAAACTACGCGTTAATTCCATGCCCGCCATGATGAAATTGCAAGGTTATCTGGCGGCGCTATCCTAGATTTACGGCGCGCCCTCGCCGCCGATTTTATCTTGCGTTTTTAGCCCGAAATCGGATGCATCGTGACGTTCGTGAAGCTGGCTGGACGGTTCACCCCATGCACGGTTGACCATGCGCCCGCGCTGCGCCGCCGGACGTTTAGCGATCTGTTTCGACCAACGCACAACATGGGTATAGGACGCAACGTCCAAAAACTCGCCAGCCTCATAAAGAAGACCCATTGCCAGCGCGCCATACCACGGCCAAATGGCCATATCGGCGATTGAATATTCATCACCGCACATAAACTCATTCTCAGCCAAATGACGGTCCAGCACATCGAGCTGGCGTTTCACTTCCATCGAAAAGCGATTGATACAATATTCAATTTTGATCGGCGCATAGGCGTAGAAATGTCCAAAACCGCCGCCCAAATAAGGCGCGCTGCCCATTTGCCAAAACAGCCACGACATGCACTCAGCGCGCATTGCGGGCGCTTTGGGTATGAAGGCTCCAAATTTTTCGGCTAAATAAAGCAGCATAGACCCCGATTCAAACAGGCGCGTCGGCGGCGTTGTGCTGTGGTCCATCATGGCGGGGATTTTTGAATTGGGATTAATATCGACAAAGCCGCTGCCGAATTGATCGCCCACGCGAATATTGGCCAGCCACGCATCATATTCCGCCTCCGTATGGCCCGCTTCTAGCAATTCTTCGAGCATCAACGTCACCTTCACCCCATTAGGTGTGGCAAGCGAATAAAGCTGTAAAGGGTGCTTCCCGACAGGCAGCTCCTTTTCTTCTATTGCGCCTGCAATCGGGCGGTTGATATTCGCAAACGCTCCGCCATTATCTTTGTCCCATATCCAAACTTTGGGCGGCGTATATTCGGATTTATCGCTCATAATGACATCTCTTTTGTTACAATATTTATCTCACCATACAGAATAAGCGCGCGAAGCCTAGTCCACGAATATTTATAATCGGAGATTGAAATTTTTCAAAAAATACCTACATAAGCAGGATAGAAAATCGAACGTAAATGGGGGTTAGCGATATGGCTAGTTTTGATACACAAATACAGCAATCCAAAAAAGAAGTGGCAGAGGCGCAAGCAAAAATTGCAGCCTTAACCAGTGAGATTGAAACTGCTCGCGTGAAAATGTCTTCAGGCACAGATATCTCAATTGATATTGAAAATGCATCCCTTGATGATGTGCACGCACATGCCGACGCGATGAACGGAAATATTGCCGAACTTATCTTAGGGCTTGATGACGTCACAGCCGGATTTTCCAAAGACTTTGATAAGATGCGATCAAGAACAGGTTGGGAAAAATTTGTCGGCGTTTTCTCAAAACAACGCGCTGAGAGCCTGCGCAATGAACGTATCCGCACAGCCTCTATTGAAGACAAACTTCAAGACCTTATCAGCAAGTCCAATGTCATTCAGCAAATGCTGCAAGAACAGCTCGAATCATTGCAAATGCATAAAAGCAAAGTTGAAGGCAACTTGACCAAGACGCTGACTGAACGCGAAGCCGCTGTAACAGCTCTTGAAAAAATCAAAGCCGACCTTTTAGCCCTTGATCCAAAAGTAATTGAACTTGAAGGCCAACTTGCTGCTGAAACAGACGCCAAAAAACGCGCTAAAATCGAAACGCAACTCGCCAAAGTCAATGGCGAGTACAATGAGCTTGCCCAGCAAGAGCAGGTTAAGCTCGCCGAGAGCCAAACGCTTGAGCGTTATATTGAAAAGGGTAAAACTTGGATGGACAGCTTGCAAAACCAAGCCGCCACTCAAATGGTACTTATCAATAAGTTGCAAACCGACACGAAGCAGCGTGTTGTCCTTTATGATGCCTTGTCAAAGTCATTGAAAACAGCGCAGCAACAAACTGTCGCGCACCAAATCAATGAGATTGGTGTTGCCACAGATAAAGAAGCTCAAGTCGCTATGGCGTCTATCGGCTCAGCCACGAATTCACGCATGGCCGATATGATGGAAAAGCATGACGACCACATCGTTTTTGCCCGTAAAGTTTTAGAAGAAAAAGCCAAAGCCGATGAGCGTTTCGCGCGCCGTTTTGAAAAAATCTTGGAGAAGCACGACAAGAATGCTTATGGCGAATAAGTGGATCTCACTTTCGACCATCAAATCCTAACAAGCGCAAAGGCCACACGGCGGTATTTTGCCAAGTTTGAACGGATTATCGGCCACCTTAGCGAAGTGACAGAGCTTTCTCTTAAAGAAAAATCCATCACGAGCCCTGAGGCTAAAATGCTCAAAGGTTACTTAGAGGCCCTCTCTAAGACCTTCACCGCATTGTCGTATAAATATTTAATGGCTGATCGCGCCACGCCGCAAGGCGGAGGCCAGTTTAGCATTGATAAGACCGATAGTGGTTTTCCTCTACACCGCGAAATTTTGCAAATGGCTGCGGATATGAGTCAGGCGGAGAAACACCTTAAAGGCCTGCCTTCGCAAGAGCGCTTGAAGAAGGATATGATAAACCATATCCTGATCGACCAGTCTTCGCCGACAAAACTGCAATATGCTCTCTCACAACGAATTTATTACGAATATTTGCATAAGAAAGAGATGTTCTTAACGCAAAACGATCCTGAGCTGATTTGGGTTGGCAAGAATATGAAAGATGGTCGCCGCAGCTATCTGATCCATTGGGCAAGCTATGACAGCCAAACCAACCTGCCCGCGATTTATCTCATGCAACTTGATGATACCGCCCACCGCGCCCTACCCCATGACGAGCGCCGCTGGCCTCGTGTACAAAGCCACCTTATGGCACAAGCCGTTTCGGGTTTAAAACTGATTACCATAGCCAAAGGCTTTGATGAGGACTTCGACACGCTGCACCCTAAAATGCTACGCCGTTTTCATATCGGCCCGATGCACAGTCACAACTTCACCCAGCAACACGGCCCTATCCGGGATGTTCTCGCCGAAGCCGAAGGCGAAACAGGTATGGATTGGGCCTTGGCTTGGACCGTAGAGTCTCTGGTCTCAGAAAGCACTATCCAAGAGAAGGCCGGTATTTTCAAAAAACTGGACCGACAAGTCTTTACCTTAGACCGGTTTGATCCGTCTACGGCCGACGCAGGCGCAACGGATATTCGCCGTTCTCTGATCCTGCCGCACCGCGCTTATCAAGTGCTGGAAGAAAAACATGCGTCTGATTTTAGCGGCACACGCAAATATGTTGTCGGGCAAAGCTCGCGAATTTTAAGTTATTAAGTGGAAATATTATGACGCAGTCGTCAGACCTAATGGAACTCAAAGAAGACCTTATCCGCGAGAAATACGCCGCCGCCGAAGCGCTGTTGAGCGGGTTTGATCACGCGCCTCGCCTTGCCAAAAAACAGGATGTAAAATCCGCTGCTACGTCCGAGCGCTCGCCCGGCATTGGCCGCCGCAGACGCTTCCGCTCGACCACGCCTGGACTTGTCACGCAATCCACAGCTCGCCCCGATGGCGTGCATTTGATTGACCGTATCGAACGCGCCGACAGCGGCGATATCCTGACCAGCCCGCTCCAAGCCAATATCTTGCAATCCCTGCGCCGCGCGCTTGCCGTTGCGAAATTGGTTTCTGATCAATATGCAGACCAAACAGGCCTAAGTGAACTTTTAAAAGACAATCTTGCAGGGAAACTTGCGCGTAATAAATCTGCGGAGTTCTCTGAACTTCTTGCGGCTAGCTCCATCATTAGCCTCCACGTCTTTGCCAATATGGCAAGTTTCCTTCTCTCGAGCGCCAACACGGAAGCGCCCGAAATCACGGTCGAAATCGGCGAGGTTGAGGAAGTTTTAACCGACAATCCTCAATTGGCTTTAACTGGCGCTCTATGGGAGCTTGATCAAGACCTCGCTATGTTCGCGGATACCGAAGACAAACTCTCGCTTGTTGTCATTAGTTTTCTTGAAAAACTGATGGAAAAAGTCGCCCTGCGCGCCGCTAACACGCCGCGCCTCGAAGCTTTCACAAGCGCCAGCTACCGCGTTGAAGCGGATAACTTCCAAATCAGCGGTTTCACACCTTTCGCCCGTGCTAGCTCGACCACGCTGACGATGCAGTTCAAAAAACCTAATGAAATTGTCGGCAACCACATCGCCAAATATCAAGCCATGAAACTGGCGAAGATGATTATGGCCTATGATTTTGACCGTCAGCTTAATCCCTTTGTGGATCTCGGCGGTTTCATCTTCACCTTTATGGGCGACGGCAAACCGGGCACAGGTAAGACGATCCTGATCCAAATGATGGCAGGGATGATCCATGATTACTGCCAAGTCGCGGGTTATCCGTTCCGCTATCAAAACCTCTCCACGGACAGCATTGATAGCTACCAAGGGAAATCTGCGCAAAACGCCAAGGCGTTCTTTAATAACGTCATCGACCCTAATGTCATTGGCTTTGGCACGGTTGACGATATCGACCAACTCGCGGGTAAACGCGGTGACCGCCAATCCTCTGCGGGGCAGCTAGAGATCACCGCCGTTTTGATGGAAAGCTTTGCGGGCGCCAATACTGTCGTGCGCGGAAATTGCACCTTTGGGATGTTTTCCAACTATCCCGAAAATGTGGACGATGCCTTGCGGCAACGCGCAGGCGCGCGCTTCCTCGTCGACGGACCGCAGAGCCGCGAAGACTACATTGATATCCTGCATATCTTGATGGGTAAGAACCACAACATACCGCTGGGCGATCACAAATTATTTGAAACGCAGCAACTTAAAAAAGCCATCACCAAAAGCTTTGAGCTACACAACAAGCCCCAAGAAGACGGCCTGATGCGCGTCTATGAAAAGACGGTCAAAGACCTTGGCAAGCTCGATACGATTGCGAAAATCGGTATCTATCTGGATAATATCCAAGGCGTCGATGAGCGCTTTACGGGCCGCGCGGTGAAGAACATTACCGACGCTATCAAAGTCCGCGCCATGGATTTTGAACTCCCCGATGAGTGGATGGAAAACCCAGAGCTGTTCCTGTTCAAGGATTACGACACCAAGAAAAACATGATCGGCGATCTGTCCAAACCCATCTCGCTAGACATGGTCATGCAAGAGATCAACCGCTACGCTGATAGTGAATTCCGCTACGCCGATAAATCCGACGAAGCCGCCATCGAAGACATGGTTCGCGATTTCGGCCGTAGCGAAGAAGCCAAGCGTCGTTATTTGAAGAGCAAGGGATGAACCACCCCGCTAGCATAACGAACGCGGAGATGCGATTATGATGCGCCTCGTCAAACGCGGACTGATGTTCGGCAATTTGGTGCCTGTGATGTCGCCAGCTTTGGTGGGGCGGTATAATCGCGCGCTTAAGCATTTGATCGGCAAAGAAACAAAGCTGACCGAGTTTCATATCGACATTTCAGGCTACTCCCCTGAGGTCGGAGATGAGCTGGGAGATGATCTGTACTTGAACCCCAAGGGGTGCAACCGCATGTTCATCCTGCTGACGACAGATCAGAAACGCGCGCCGCTTTTAAATGCGCATTTCTCGACTTCGCGTTCAATCTTGTTGCATTATATGGAAGAGAACGAGAGTCAGCTTTTCGCCCTGACAGCCCGCGAAGCCGTGGCAGGAGAGTTGCTCAATTCCATCTTTCATATCGACACTCCCGAAGACTTGCTGCAGATCAACCAGATCGAAGTCGAAGCCGATACCATCCAAGAACATGTCGCCGAAGCCAATATCCTAAAGGGACATATTGACCGTTTCATGGGCGAGGATGACGCGTGGTGGGATGACGTATTAATTGCCGAAATGATAGAGCTAGCGAAACGTACTGGCAATATTCAGCGCAATCCCGTGACGCTGGAGAATAAAAGCTACGCGCAGGGGAATTATTATACCAGTCACTTTGGAGGGATTTATGTTTTCCGCGACGCCTCCACGCCGACGGTGATTGCGCGCGAGAAAATTGACGGTCTTGATGATCTGCCCGTGGAACAAATTCTCACATTTGAAGACCGTACGGATATCGCAAAATTTCTGCGTGATGAAGAGCTGACAGAGCTTGTGATCCAAGCGCCCAACACAGAGGCGGCCGCGATTATCAAACAGAAGATTGATTTTATTACCATCGCCACAGCCGCCAATGTCGGCCATGAATTGGATAATGTAAGCCGCCGGAGCATTCGCCAGATTGAGCGCAAATATGCCGACATCATGCCGCCTGAATTTCACGGCCTAATGGAAGTTTGGAGATGGGCGAGCATGGGCGGCAAAGTGCCGAAATTACGCCCGCCGCATCCCGCCTTTTTCTACGCGCTGCGATCGAGCCAACATGATGATAAAGACCTGACGAATATGCTACTCGCAGATTTATCGCGCCTCGATTTCCGGCAGCTTTTCATCTGTCACAAGCCTGCCTTTTACGAGACCTATCAGGAATGGACAGACGCCAAGAAAGACTATGTCGCGCGCTTCCTTGAAGAAGAATATGCAATCGACAAAGCCGGCGCGCGCGAAACATTATTCGGCGTAGAGCCGTCCATGCGTGACCCCATCAGCGAAAACCTACGCGCCGCATTAAACCGCACACGCCCCTCCCCTTGGGGCAAAACATAAACCGCAATCGATAGACAGAAAGACACATCATGATCGGCTGGATTAGAAACATTGTTATCGTCTTTCTCTTGCTGACGATTGTCTATGCGGTGCTGTCATTTACGGGCCGCATGAAAGAACGCGCGCGTCTGAAATCAGAATATAAATCCGATGTCAGTAAAATTACCACAGGCGTAAGCCACGATGTCTATGTCGAAAAAGGGATGAAAAACTACCATCGTTCTTACCGCCCGAAACTTATTTTCGGTGTGTATCTTGTTCCGCTTTTTATCATCGGCGTTTTAATGTATTTGGCGCAATATTCGTAAGGCGGCCACACAAAATTATATCTGTGAGGGACACAGAAGGAGACATTTATGAAATGGATTAAAAATATATTGCTACTGGTTTTCGTGCTCTTCGCGGGCATATCCATGTATTATTATTTGCCCTCTCACGATATTGTCCAAATCGTCGGCACAGACGTAAAGCGGATGGATATCGACAAGAAAAAATCTTGGTTTTGGGACAAGCCTGATGCGGGCACCAAAGATAATATCACGCGCGATGTGCGCTTTATTAACTCCACCAAGCCAAATGGAAAGCCGCGCGTTTACCGCAATGAAGACACCAATTGGTCTTTCCCGCCCTATTTCAAATTCGATAGCGGCGATTTGAACTCACAGGCCCAAGACCTCGCGAAGCGTGATGATGTCTGGGTGGCGGTCAAACATTATGGTTGGCGGATCAAGCTGTTTTCTGTGTTTCCTAATGCGGTGAAAATCAAGAAAGTCGACGGGCCACATGTGCGAATTATCCCGTGGTTTAATATCGTCTTTATATTGGTCCTTATCCTGATCGTTTGGCGTGTGATGCGATTCTTTGGACGCCTTAAAAAGAAACATGTTGATCCGGTAACCGATAAAGTTGAAAATGCCGCCGAAGCCGCAGGAGAAAGCGTTGCCAAGAAAAAACGCCGCGCCAAGCGTTTATTCATATCCGTCTTCGGCACGACTCGACGGAACAAATAAAAAGGGAGGCCATCGAGCCTCCCTCAAATTCTATTCCATCGCAATTTTTACTAATTGCATACCCCGTCATGGACCACTGTGTAACCATCCCGTGTAGCTTCGCATGCGTTACCGAAAGTACGTTTTTGTGATGGGCAAGGGGCTTTGACACATTGCACCACTTTTTCAGCACAGACAGGTTGATATACCATGGGGCACATTTGGGGGTTATCATTCCCATTGTGATGACCATCATCATGATGGTCATGTCCTCCATGCGGGTGGGTATGTGGGTGTGAATGTGTGCCGGTGCTGCCTTGATTATATGAAGGGCTCCAAGGTTGCCAATGGGAACTATAACATACGCGGCCATTATGCGTATGACGACGTTTCTTCCAATCTTTAATCGGCGGAAGTTTAGGCGGCAATGCGCCTTTGCTTACACACAACGGACCAGATGGCGTTTCCTCGCAGCCCATTCCCTTTGTACATGTTACACTCGCACATGAAAGTGGTGGAGCCGTAAAATCAGGCACAGACCCACAAACAGGTCCTGTCGCTGTATCTGTACATGTCCCAGCGCACCGTACATTTGCACATGTGATCGTTGGCGAAGTGTCTTGCATTTCACAAATAAGGCCAGCCGTAGTTTCTGCACATATTGTTCCAGACGGGCACCGTACATTCGCACAGCTAACATCTTTTCCAGGTATGCCAGGGCGCGGCATTTCACAAACGGGACCGCTAAGCGTATCCGTACATGTCCCAGCGCACCTCACATTCGCACAGCTCGTTTGGGCAAAAGCAGAACCAGATACGACAGACGACAACAAAAAGAGCGTAGTGGTCAAAATGATAAAGAGTATCAAATTTGGTCGTTTAAAGAGTTTCAAACTATGCATCACACACTCCAATCTGGTTATCATGATATATCATTAGGCACGCTAAGGTGAACAGAAGCTGAGTACATGGTTAGGAAAATGTTCAACTAACCATTCTCTACGAAGGCGGCATTTCCATATCTCCTGCACTGTGACGGGCACGTTGCCCAGGGATACGGATATCTTCGACGAGGTTTTGAATCTCTTCGGGCGGCGCTTTCGTCGCCAATGCCACGATAATGCCAACCGCCGCCGAGAGCCACATGAACACAAAACCGATACCTTCAGGCGATACACCCAATAGCCATTGTTCCGCCGTGCCGCCGCCGAATTTGAAATAATAGATATACCCGAATGTCGTGATAAGCCCCGTTAACATGGCCGCGATTGCGCCTTCTTTGTTCATCCGTTTCCAGAAGATACCGAGGAAGATAATCGGGAAGAGCGACGCCGCCGCCAGCCCAAAGGCAAAGGCCACCACTTGCGCCACAAAGGGTAGCTGCGAGGCGAACGCCCCAATAGCAGCAGCAGCAAAAACGGCAACGCCCGCAGCAACACGCGCGGCAAGCATTTCCTGTTTCTCGCTCATATCTGGGCGGAAGGTACGTTTCAAAAGATCATGACTGATTGCCGAACTAATCACCATCAGCAGGCCCGCCGCCGTGGAGAGTGCCGCTGCCAGACCGCCCGCGACCACAAGGCCGACAACCCAAGCGGGGAGTTGCGCGATCTGCGGATTGGCGAGCACGAAGATATCTCGGTTGGGGTCAACCTCATTGGCCACCCCATCAGGCGCGTTCGGGCCACGATATTGCATAATGCCGTCGCCGTTCAGATCATCGTATTTAAGAAGGCCCGTCTTCTCCCAATCTTTATACCAAACGGGCACGGGCTTACCGCCTGCCGCTGTGATCTCTGCGGCCCGCGTATCGTAGTCCTCGCCGTCTTGAATATAGGTGGCTTCATTGACCGTATCGATGAAGTTCATACGTGCAAACGCGCCAACCGTCGGCGCAACCGTGTAGAGTAAAGCGATAAACATCAGCGCCCATCCCGCAGATTTCCGTGCCGCCCGAGCGCTGCTGACGGTGAAGAAACGAATGATGACATGGGGTAAACCCGCCGTGCCAAACATGAGCGCCGCCGTAATGCAGAACACATCGATTTTGGACTTATCCGTCGAAGTATATTCCAAAAAGCCCAAATCAGTAACGACCGTGTTGAGCTTATCCAGCATCGCCACATCTGTACCTTTGATGTCACCAACAAAGCCGAGCTGCGGGACGATGTTCCCTGTGATCATCAGCGAGATGAAAATCGCGGGCACAGTATAGGCGAAGATCAAAACGACATATTGCGCGACCTGTGTGTAGGTAATGCCCTTCATCCCGCCCAGTACGGCATAGATGAAAACAATGGTGCTACCGATTATAATACCCGTACCGAATTTGACCCCCAGAAAACCAGAGAACGCCACGCCAACGCCTTTCATTTGCCCCGCAATATAGGTGAAGGACACGAAGAGCACGCAAACCACGGCGATAACCCGCGCAGCGCTAGAGTAATAGCGATCACCAACAAAATCAGGGACGGTGAACTTGCCGAACTCGCGCAAAAAAGGCGCAAGCAAAAGCGCAAGCAGCACATAGCCACCCGTCCAGCCCATCAAATAAACCGACCCGCCATAGCCCATAAAGGCTATCAATCCCGCCATCGATAAGAACGACGCTGCGCTCATCCAATCCGCCGCTGTCGCCATACCATTAACGGCGGGATGCACGTCATGCCCCGCGACGTAGAACTCCTCCGTCGAGCCCGCGCGCGACCAAATGGCGATACCGATATAGACCCCAAAGGTCAGGATAACGAAAAAATATGTCCAGAAAGCTTGATCCATCGTCCTATCCCTTAATTCCGAATTTGGTTTCAAGGGCCGTCATGCGGCGGCAATAGATAACGATGAGCGCAAGGAAGACATAGATCGCGCCATTTTGCGCAAACCAAAACCCGAGCGGCGCGCCGCCGATTTTGAAATTATCCAGCGTTTCGCGAAACAAAATCCCCGCGCCAAATGACACCAAGAACCAAATCACCAGCAGGGATACCGTTAAGCGGATAACCGCTTTCCAATATCCCTTTGCATCAGGCTGCACAGTCTCTGTCATAATCCCCTCCCCAGGTTAAAAGAACAATAGGCGATAAGCGCGCGCGAGAACATTGAAAATTTGCAGAAAAATTCTATCGTGACATCTGGAGAGCAAGATGAATGATTTTTTTAACCGTATGCGAGCAAAACTGCGGCGGCATACGCCAAATGTTGCGCCAACGCATGAAGACGCAAACCTAAGCCCTTTATTCAACCAGATAGAGGCGGCCCTAAAAGTCAATTACCCGGACGCTTACGCTTCCCTGATCCCCGGCGCGAGCGAGGCGGAACTGGCGCGCCTGAAAGACATCTGCTTTGACGGTCAAGATATTCCAGAGGATCTTTCGGCCCTTTATAAATGGCATAATGGTCAGACAGGTTACGGGTCGATAAACCAAGAGGATAACCGCACATTTCTGCCCATCGACGAGGTCATAGATGCGTGGGAATTTCTAAATGATCCGATGGAGGACATTGACGGCCCCATATCAAAAGACTGGATTCCGATCACCCATAATGGCGCGGGAGATTATTTGGTTTATGTCAGGCGAGGGGAACACACGGGCGGCCTAATCAGCTATTGGCATGACGAAGCGGATCGGTACATGAGGTATTCAAGTCTGAAAGAGTGGCTGGAGGCCATATTAACCGCGGCCAAAACCGCAAAAGATTAAAACCCGCCGCCCGTAGAAAAACCACTGCTACTACTGCTTCCGCCGCCAAAGCCGCCGCCTGTGCTAAAGCCACTTGAGGACGAACGGCTGGACGAGGAGGAAGAACTACTGCCCCAGCTACTTCCACTTGATCTGGAAGAAGAAGAACGGCTTGAAGATGAGCGCGAACCGCTTGACCAGCCACTGCCGCCGAAATCATCGCTCGTGTCGGGCTTTACCGTATATTGTTTACGCTTCATAAGTTTCCACAAAGACGATGCAGATTTCGAGCCGTTTAAAACACCCTCAATCCCATTGGTGATTTTATAGCCGCTATTAAATTCAGATCGGTAGGCATCATATCGGTAGGATTTGAAGTTCTTGCGCACCGATTGCAATTCGCGCAGCACAGAGCGGCGCGCATTTAAGGCCCGCTTGGCGTCATCATGATCTTCGCTACGTTCTTCTATATCGCGCAGGACACGCGCCAAATCATCCACGGCCTTGTCATCTTCGCGGGTTAATGTCTGCGCCGCAAGACGGTCTAAATCTCGCACATCATGGCGCGAGAGAGCCTTGGCCATTAAGCGCACCGCTTCTTTATAGGGGCCAGCCTGACCCGAGACGAGTTGCGCTTGCTCCGCCAGCATTTTGTCATGTTTTTCCTCAGCCGCCGCGATTTTTTCGTCCGTTTTGTCCAAAACCTTTTGCGCCAGAATAGATGCCTTATGCACCTTGCCCACGCCTTGCGCCTTAAGCCACGCAGCCTCCATTTTATGTAGCCGATCTTCCTCAGCGAGGCCTGTATCAATCAAGCCAGAGAGATGCCCCTCTAGCCAGAGCGGAACAGCAGCAATATGGCGGTAAATCTTGGCTTGGTTTTTATATCCCGTGCGCCGCGCCAAAATACCGTCGAGCCAGCGCGTAAAGAACCAGCCCTTTGGCTCATCCGTGCCAAAGTCCCGCCCTTGTAAATAGGTGAAAAAACTATCCGCCAAAAAAGGCGCAGCATTTTGCGCTGCATCTTCGCGCGCCATTTTCAATTTCGCATGGGCGCGGTTTGCCGTGGCATTTATATCGCTAACGATGGTAAATTGGGCTTGGTAATCTGCCGTCTTGCGCAGCTTGGCTTCCGCCGCCGCAGAAGCTTTATTATAGGTCTTTACCGCCGCCTCTACCGTTTTCGCTTCAGCCGCGCGCTGCGCCTCCAGCGCGTCTTGTTTCTCATCCGACTTCGCTATTTTAGCGGCAATATTGGCGACGACTTTGGTGTGTTGCTTAAGGCGCTTAACGGCCTCTCTGTCGATATATCCAAGGTCACCGCCTTGCCCCGCACCGAGGAGCTCAAGCCGTTCGCGGGCGATATCTTTGTAAAGGCCGTTTTGACGGCTTTGAAGCGTGATGATCGCTTCGCTCGCCTCTTGTGCTTCATTGGCCGATGCCTTGACGCGACTGCGAGCCTTGGACACGGCACTATCAAGCTGCCGGAGTATGGTTCTGCCTGTCGTCATTACCAATCCAAAATGAAGCCGCCAGAGGCATCTATGCTATAGTCGGGTTTCAAATAGCCCGATTTCTTACGGCCAATAATGGCGTTTTGAATAATTTGATCGTCACGCTTATCCGCCGCAACGCCGTTAAACACAGCTTCGGGTACGCGCACGCCCCAGATATATACATGCTTCGTTTTTTGGTCTTCTTCGGACGTAATTTGGACATAAACAGTTTGTCCGGAAGCATTCACGCCTTCAACTATCAAATAATAATTTCGTACGGCAACATCACCATTCTTATTAACAGGGAAGACGCCATTATTAACTCGAAAGACACCACTATACTCACCTGGTCGTGATACAATTCGAATATTATATGTACGCCGAAGGTCACTTAAATATCTATTAAGAACATCCAGATGCTTTCTTGCATCTTCAAGTTTTTCATCTTGTAAGGCCACCAATCCATTTTGATAAAGCTCTTCTGCGCGGGCTTTTAATTCTGTCGTTTTTGCTATGTTAAGTGCATCTTTTTTAAGAGCTTCAAATTTAGGCGGCAGTATTTTTTTTAACTGATACTGCCTATCAGCTTCTATAGCTTTGGCGCGTTCTTCGGCTTCGATAGCTTCGCGTTTAGCGTCCAATTCGCGCTGCACTCTTTGCTTTTCTGCATCTATAGCCATCTGCTCTTGGCGCTGCGCTTCAACCTCAGCGGGGAGGACGAAGCCGTAATAATTTACGGCTGCAACAGCACCCGATAAGAAGATCAGCGTGTATAAAACCGGCAACCATTTTTTGCGGCTTGTATAAATTTTCGCTAGCCAAAGCCCGAGGCCTGCGCGCGGTGGAGCATAGGCAAAACGGTCACTGCTGAGCGCGTTTATACCTTGCGCCATATTTTCATCGGAAAGCTCTAGCCCCTGCGCCGCGTAAATATGGCGTAATTGCGCGGGAATATCGGCGCGGGAATTCCCGTCTTTCATATCCTTAAGAGCAAAGGCATTACTGCGGCGCAGCGTATCTGCGACATCCATTGCGCGCACAATATCGGCGTCAATGGACGCCGTCACTCTGGCTGCGTCCGGCGCAAAATTATCCCCAATATCGCTCATAGGGTTTGATAAGGTTTTGTCATGATTAGCGTCAAGTTAGAAACCCAAACAAATGTAGTTATTGCACTTTGCACAGTGCGCATTTGATAGCTCACGACTTCAATAGCAAAACCTTAAGATAATACGGTTATAGAGAAAAACGCATGTGCAGCCTGAATGGGCGGAGAGTAAGATATGAAAAAATTATTATACCTTATAGCCGTAGCTGCAATTGCAGCAAGCGTCATGGCGGTAAATAACGCCGCCAAAGCTAGGCCAACATTGACAAACATTCACGCTGATGCCTCTTCAACATCTAAACCTTTTATGCCGATTAAGCGTTGTATGAATATGTCGTCTATGGAGGCTCCAAATGAAGGCGATTGGTATAATTATAAAATTCGCAAAAAAGATATAAAAAATGTCGCTGAAGCGGGTTTTGATACCATTCGCATGCCTGTGCGAGTTTCTCACCATACTGCGCCTAATGCGCCATATAAAATTAGCGACACACTACTCAATCGAATGGATGAAGTCGTTAATTGGGGCCTAGAATATGACCTACAAGTTATTGTCGATGTGCATCATTATGTTGAACTAAATGAAAATGCAGACCTGCATGAACCACGCCTGGAAGCGATTTGGGATCAACTAGCACGTCATTACGCGGCAGCTCCGTCTAATCTCATCTTTGAGCTCATCAATGAACCTTTTGGCGATATGACAGTGAAGCGCACGGATGCTTTAAATAGCCGCCTTCTCAAACGTGTCAGACAAGACAATCCAGATCGTTGGGTCATTATCGGAAGCGCGGAATGGGGTACGTTAAATGGTTTAATAAAAAGCACGCCACCAAATGATCCAAAAATCATTTCAACATTCCATTACTACAGCCCCTTTAAATACACGCATCAAGGCGCGGAATGGACACCCAAACCTATGCCCATGGGTGAAAAATGGGGCACTCAAAAAGACAAAGATACGATTACCAAAGAATTCAAGAAAGCAAAACGTTGGGCAGATAAACAAGGCAACCCACTCTTATTGGGTGAATTTGGCGTTATAAAAAACCTATCGAACTATGAAAGAGCTCGCTGGACACGACATGTAAGAGAAACCGCTGAGGCGAATCAAATGGGATGGTGTTATTGGGACATGATGGGGGGGTTTAAAGTATGGGATAGAGATGAAGAGAGATGGATTCCACCGGTTCTTTACGCTTTGATTCCTAATCTTTGATTTTATAAAAGTTAAAAAAATTAAGAAAACAAGCCCTCAAGCGAAGTGAGATATTAAGATTTGCAGCTTAAGTTCGACACATGACACAGAATTACGAATTTCTGTCCCGTGCGCTCGATAAAGTTGCCAGCGCTATTTGGGTCCTTAATCACGATCTAAGTGTTGTGAAATTCGTAAATGCTCGTTTCCGTGATTTCATATCTTTAAACCCTAATACAGATATTTCCAACGTTACGCCTGCCTTCTGCATCCAACAACTCGCTACCGTATTTGGTACAGAAAATACAGACCCCGCCGTTGTTGAGGCCTCTTTTCACCGTTTAAAAGACACGCCTAGCTTTGATACTATTATGCCGACCACCGATGGCCGACATATAAAATTAGAACGTTTCCCTGATACGGAAGGTGATATTGTTATCACCTTTACAGATGTCACAGAACTTCAATCTGCGATAGAAAATGCACGCCAAGCTGAGATCGCGAAAACGGACTTCATAGCCAATATGAGTCATGAAATTAGAACACCTATGAATGGTGTTGTCGGAATGGCTCAAATATTACGCGGTACACGTTTGGATGAAAAACAACAAAAATATGTTGATATCATTGCACGCTCTGGTGCTGCGCTTCTCACAATCATCAATGATGTTTTAGATTTTTCAAAATTGCGGTCTGGTAAGTTTTCGATAGAGGCCAATGCATTCGAAATCAGTGAAACCGTCAATGATGTCGTGACTCTCATGGGCCATACAGCCCGCGAGAAAGGTATAGAACTCGTCCTCTCTATGCCCGAATGGCCCGACTATTTGCTTATTGGCGATGCGGGTCGTTTACGGCAAATCTTAATTAATCTGATTGGTAATGCTGTAAAGTTCACCTCTGAAGGTTACGTAAAAATCGCCATCCAATTTACGCCACAAAATGGACATACCGATATTAGTTTTTCGATCACGGATACAGGCATTGGTATATCTGAAGATAAGCTTGGGAAAATTTTCAACCAATTTGAACAAGCGGATAACTCTACAACACGTCAATTTGGCGGAACAGGGCTTGGGCTTGCCATTAGTCAACAACTCGTCGAACATATGGGCGGCACAATAAATGTGAGCTCTACGCTCGGCACAGGCTCAACATTTAATTTTAAAATTTGCCTACCGGTCTCAAATGTTCAAGTTACCCCAGTACAATCGCTTACACCCTTAGACGGCACACCCATATTAGTTGTCGATGACATCAAAGTAAATTTACTCGTCTTAAAAGACCAACTTAATAAAATCGGTGCAAAACCTGTTTGCGTTCCGTCGGCACAAATGGCGTTAAATGTCATGCAAGAAATGGCTTCCGAAGGTTTCACTTTTCCTTTGGTTATTTCCGACTTTCAAATGCCGGGTATGAATGGTTTGGACTTAGTCAAAGCTATACGCGGTACCCCTTCCATCGCGACAACGCCCTTTATGATATTATCCTCCGTTGATATGCAGCCCTATAGAGCGGAGCTGGCAGCCCAAAATGTTTCCCATATTTATGAAAAACCGTGCCTAGCGGATGATATGCACAAAGCTGTGCTTGAGACACTTGTGGAAAAAAACATTACTGCGTTAAAAACAAATATTTCTCACTTATCGAATAAAAAACAAGCAGAGTACAAACCCCATAAATTACATATTCTTTCTGTAGATGATGACGAAGTGAACCGCATGGTCATGGAAGAAATGCTTGCCCATCCGCGTATCAAGCTGACAATTGCAGAGAACGGCGCTCAAGCCGTAAATTATTTTGAAAATGAAGATTTCGACATGATCTTCATGGATATCGCTATGCCTATTATGGATGGTTTAGAAGCCATGCATAAAATACGTGCTATCGAAGCTCGGAAAAATATTGTTCCTGTACCGATAATTGCTGCGACGGCACATTCAATGACGGGCGATAAAGAAAGATATATCGCCGCCGGTATGGATGATTATATCGCGAAACCTTTAGAACAAGATATCTTGGCACGTGTTATAAAAAAATGGGCGAAAAAACGGAAAATAGCTCTTAAAAAGGCCAGCTAGACAAGCTCGTAAGAAATTAATTTCACACGTATAAGGTCACGTAGACTATTACCCATGCAAATTTCCGCCCCCATTAATTCATCTAGCGTCAATATCGCTTCTATGGCTTGGCCCGTTTCCACCATTTCTTCGCGGAGCACGCCCGGCAATAGGCCGCAAGACAAAGCGGGCGTGACGTAATGGTCGCCGCGCTTCAAGAAGATGGATGTAAAAGAGCCTTCGCAAATCTCGCCTTTGGCATTTAAGAAAATCACTTCATCCGCGCCGCAAGCCGCTTTCACCCGCCCCCGTTCGCCGTCATAAAAGCTGCGGGCGCTGACCTTATGGGCGGTTTCTTGGACGGCAGGCGTTAAGGTCGCGCGGGACACGGCAATCGTGAGCGGCGATGTGAGCGGCGCGAATTTTGACGTCGCAAGCCCCACCTCTCCGCATTGTGCGAGCGTCAGGCGCACACGTAAATCACCCACCGCATCAATGCCGTTTAAAGCCAACATCACTTGATCTTCATCATAGATATATTCGAGCGCCTCCGCCGAACGTCGAAGGCGGGCAAGATGACGTTCCAAGCGCACAAATTCACCGTCCGCTGTTCGTTTAAATGTCTCAATCAAATCAGGGCGATCCCCGCGCACGACTTGGGCTTTCAGCAGGCATTCTGCATATTCATCAACGCCGACGCTATCGAGGACGACGCCGCTACCGATATTATAGCGGACGTCGCCGTCTTTGAGTATCAGCGTACGAATACCCACGTTGAAACAAGCGGCCCCTTGATTGCCCTCTTTGGTGGGCGGATCAATATAGCCCAGCGCGCCGCAATAGGCTCCGCGCGGCGCGGTCTCTAGCACTTTGATGATTTCCATTGCGCGTATCTTTGGCGCGCCCGTCACTGAGCCGCAGGGAAACAGGCTCTCGAACAGCGTGCGAATATCTGCGCCCTCCGCCAGTTCTGCGGTCACGGTTGAGGTCATTTGATGTAGCGTCGGATAGGTTTCCAGCGCAAAAAGTTCAGGGACTTTCACCGACCCGCGAGCCGCCAAACGCGAGAGATCATTGCGCAGTAAATCAACGATCATGAGGTTTTCGGCTTGGGATTTCGCGTCCACGCGCATGGCCGCCTTAAGCGCCGCGTCTTCTGCCGCATCTTCGGCGCGTTTCACTGTGCCTTTCATCGGCGACATGGTCATGGCTTTGCCATCTTGACGGAAAAATAATTCTGGCGAGAGCGAAACTATCTCTGGCCCGCCGGCCTTAAGCGACACCACCCCGCCGTAATGTACGGGCTGCCGCGCGCGCAGAGCGATATAAAGATCATAGGCGCTGCCGCCATCATATGCCCCGCGCATGGGGAAGCAGAGATTGATCTGATAAACATCGCCCGCTTCGATGTAATCAATAACGCGGCGATAACGAGACAGATATTCCGCCTCGTTCCATTCTGGACACAGATGAAGGCGCGGGACGGGACGATCAGCGCCCGTCTCTAAACCTTCGGGGGCCTCTGTGCCAAAACCCGTAAACACGCCAAATTGCAAGAGCGGCTCACCTGCGCGCTGCGCTATATTATCCGCCAACTTGACTTCTAGGACGTGGCCCATTTCATAGGCGCAATAGCCCGCGAGATAATGCCCCGCCTCACTCGCGGTTTGCATTTGCGCGAGCGCGGGCAACACCTCTTCGGACGTCCAAGCCGTTATAATCTCTATTGGGCTATCGTAATAACGCACTGTGCCTGCGAGCTGGTCATCCAGTAGAATATAGGCATTGGGCGTCACTGAACTAGCCGCCTGCCATTTGCAATACGCCTGTGCCGATCACGGAAATTCCCATCGCTGCGATGATACAGCCGGTATAAATCGCGCCCATCCAATCAAAGCCAACGATCTTCTGCGCGAGGCGAATATCCACCACGAGGCTACCGATGAACACCATAAAAGCCACGCCGAGTGCGAGCGCATAAGGCACCACGCCCATGAGATTTAAGCCAAAGAAAATAGCGGCCAAAAACACGCCAAAGAACACTGCCCAATGGCGAATAATTACCCATGGCTTGAAACGATCTTGGCGGTCAAAAATCATCGCGAGGATATAAGCGCTGGCCGAAAAGGTAAGCATGTAAACAATCACAATCGCCGCGAAAACACTGAGCGGGAGCATGGCCGCCGCTGCGTCCTCAGTCGCGTTATGCGTCACGACGGCCAACATACCGACATAATACCCCGGCAGCGTCAGCGCGAGCGCGAGGAAGCTTTCCTGCAAGCCGCGCCGCGTGAGATTCAGATATTCATGCCAGTCATCCTGCCGCCCAATCGCGCGGGCGCAGCCGCTAAGGTAGCGCGCGAGGTTCACGCGAAATAGGCCCGCAGCACATGGCGATAAATCGCCGTTAACGTATCAATATCTGCCGTCTCGACGCGTTCATTGACCTGATGCATGGTCGCGCCAACGAGGCCAAATTCCGCGACGGGGGCGTAATGCGTAATATAGCGCGCGTCAGATGTACCGCCCGTCGTGGACAGCTCAGGGCGGCGGCCTGTGACGGCCTCAACCGCGTCTTGGAGGACGGTCGTGAAATCGCTCGGTTCCGTCAAAAACGCTTCGCCTGTGACCCGTAAATCGGCGTCGATTTTGCCGTTAAACTCACCTTGGATATCGGCGACTTCGCTATTGATCCACGCCTTTAAATCATCGCCGCGATGTTCCGTGTTAAAACGAATATTAAACTGCGCGAAGGCCTCTTCGGCGATGACATTATGTGTTTTATTATCGACATTGATCGACGTGATTTCTAAATTTGACGGCTGAAAATGGTCGTTCCCGTCATCGAGTTTACGCGCCTTTAACGCCGCGAGTAAATCCATCATCACAGGCACAGGATTAATCGCGCGGTGCGGATAGGCGACATGCCCTTGTTGCCCTGTCACTTTGATCTTGGCGTTGAGCGAGCCGCGCCGTCCATTTTTAATCATATCCCCCAGCGCGTCAGGATTTGTCGGTTCCCCTACAAGGCAATGGTCAATCACTTCGCCCTCGGCCGCGATAGCCTTTAGGAGTTTATCCGTACCGTTCACGGCGGGGCCTTCTTCGTCGCCCGTAATGAGGAAACTGATTGAACCATTTGGTGTCCAACCTTCCGACAACAGCGCCGCCAGCGCCGAGGTAAAGGCCGCAATCGCGCCTTTCATATCCGCCGCGCCGCGCCCTGTTAGAATACCGTTGGTGACATCCGCCGCAAAGGGATCATGTGTCCATTTACTTGGATCGCCCGTCGGCACAACATCCGTATGGCCCGCAAAACAAAAGTTCGGCGCCGCCGTGCCAAGCCGCCCATAGAGATTATCCACGCGGTCTTCGCCTTCACCAAACGGGTAGCGCTTGCATTTAAACCCCAATCCTTCGAGCGTGCTTTGCAGCGTATCTAGCGCTCCGCCCTCAATCGGCGTAATCGACGGACAACGAATAAGCGCCTGTGTGAACTCCACAGGATCAAGCGGCATATTTTTAGGTGTGGACATGTTATCTTGCATAGGCGCTTTAAAGCGGGGATTGCGTTCCAGCGCAAGCCGCTGTTATCGATAGGAGTCACATTATGCCAAAAATTGATAAAGAGAATATCATCTCACGCCTCGGCACGGACTACCCTGCGCCTTTTGATACGCCCTGCGTTAATCGCATGACACAAGACGTTAGTGACACTGGCGGCCTGTCACAATTTGGCGTAAAACTTATCACGCTCCCGCCCGGCGTATGGTCATCACAGCGCCACCACCACAGTGCGGAGGACGAGTTTGTCTATATCATTTCCGGCCATCCAACATTCATTGATGATGCCGGCGCGCAGATATTATCCCCGGGGGATATGACCACTCACCCGGCCGGGGACAGCAACGGGCACCATATGAAAAATGAAACGGATATGGACGTGACCTTCATTGTGGTCGGATCAAGACAGCCTAAAATTGATAATTGTCACTATCCTGATATTGACCTTGCCCTGCCTGCAAATGGCACCCCGCAGCGCAGCTTCCAAAACAAAGCCAAATGTTAAAGTTACTTATTTTATCCGTAAGGCTTTTTTAACCCTTTCTCGAAAGGTATTTTTTAATTCCTGCGTGTATGTTCACATTAATCGAGCATAACCTTTGGGACGCAAACATGGCGATGAACGTAAAAAAAGATAGATTGAGCCGCAGGTTTTTCAAAAATGAAGACGGTGCAACCGCAATCGAATATTGCCTAATCGGGAGTTTGATCGGTATTGGCATGCTTGTGGGTGTTTCATCCTTGGGTGATGCAACAGATAGTCGCTATTCCTGCCTTGCTAAATCGGTTCAAAGTGCCAGCAAAGTTAAAGGGTGTTTTGGTACGCCAGCAAGCGGCGGCCCGGTAAAACCAGGTTTGGGCGGCATAAAACCTACTACGGGCGGAACTAAACCGACAACTGGTGGCCCCATTAAACCAGGCGGCGGAACAAAGCCGACTAAAGGAGGACCTCGTTCTTATGGCGGTGGTGGACGCCCAACACCAACATTAGGTGGCCCACGTTCCAATACAGGTGGCGGCACAAAACCCGGTATCAAACCACAATCAGCGGTTAAGCCTCGTCCGAGTTTCCAGCCAAGCGTGAAATCTGAATCTAAGCAAAAAGTAAGAAAAATGCAAAAATCAGAACGCAAAGCCATGGTTAAGAAAAACTAGGCCTGTGTTTATTTAGAATCTTAGTCGCGCAAAAGCTCATTCACGCCCGTTTTTGAACGCGTCTGGGCGTCGACCGTTTTCACAATCACGGCACAGGCCAAAGAATGCGAGCCGTCTTTGCTAGGCAGACTACCCGGGACAACCACCGAATATGCCGGCACTTCGCCGTAGCTAATTTCGCCCGTTTCGCGGTTATAAATCTTGGTCGATTGCGAGAGAAACACACCCATCGACAACACCGCACCTTCGCGCACGATCACGCCTTCGGCCACTTCGGAACGCGCGCCGATGAAACAGTTATCCTCAATAATCACAGGCGTCGCTTGGAGCGGCTCTAACACGCCGCCAATGCCGACGCCGCCCGACAGGTGACAGTTCTTGCCGATCTGCGCGCACGACCCGACGGTTGTCCACGTGTCGACCATTGTGCCGCTATCGACATAGGCGCCGATGTTCACATAGGACGGCATAAGCACCGCGCCCGGCGCCACATAGGCTCCGCGCCGCACAGCGCAATTCGGCACCGCGCGAATGCCAGCGGCGGTAAATTCGTCCTCGCCCCAACTTTCAAATTTACTCGGGACTTTGTCCCACCAATTACCGCCCGCAGGCCCGCCGCTCATGATACCGTTGGCATGCAGACGAAAGCCCAAAAGCACGGCTTTTTTAAGCCACTCATGCGCCGTCCAATTCCCGTCATCGCCCTTAGAAGCCACACGAAGCGAGCCGCTATCCAGCGCCAAAATCGCCGTCTCAACCGCGTCACGATACTCACCCTTAGTGGCAGGCGAAAGTTCCGCACGGGACTCCCAAGCGGCATTAATCGAAGTTTCAAGCGCGTCCGTATTCATGAGGGTCATCCGTGTGGTAGTTTATTGCGGATGGCAACATAGGGAAGGCGTGTGGGGAGTCAATTGGGTGAAGAGGCGCCTTAGATATATTATGCTGTGGTTTCATGCTTTTGCTCCTCTCACCCCAAATCAAGAAAGTTTGTAATGACGAGAGCCTTATTTAATAAACCCCGCTCATCCCAGCGAAAGCTGGGATCCAGTCTTTCTGGATCCCAAATCAAGTTTGGGATGAGCGGGTGTGTGAGTTAGCCCTCATTCTGGGGCGAGGCTTTAGCCTCGGGATGGGGAAATTGTTGGATGAATACCCGAAATCAGCCGGATAGACATTCAATTAACCATAAGCTTACTGACAATCATTCTCAAAGTTATTGACAATCATTCGCAGGTCTGTATGAGGGCTGCATGATCTATTGCGTTTGCAGAAAGATAAACACACAAAAGGTGGATAGTGCCGCCGCGCAGGGCGCCCGTACGCCGCGTTGTGTTTTGGCGCATTATGGCGAGAGCTTTAACTGCGGGAAATGCGCCGTGTCGATCCAAGAACGCCTTGCCGAAATGCACGCGCCGGTCCTAGAGCCCGCCGAATAGCGCATCGCCGCATTGCGCCCGTCAGATGCAAATGCAAATGCGCCGCATTAAAAAACATAATTAAAACAAACACTTTTCATCATTCTCAACATACGTTAGCCTTTGGCTTAAACGAATAAAGAGGCGCCCTATGCGAAATAACCCTGAAACCATTGGATTCTTAAACAAAGCGCTGAAGAACGAATTATCAGCCATTAATCAATATTTTTTGCACTCTCGTATGCTCAAAGATTGGGGCGTATCAAAGCTTGCGGTCAAAGAATATGAAGAATCAATCGACGAAATGCATCATGCAGATTGGCTAATTGAACGCATTTTATTTCTTGGTGGCCTACCGAATCTTCAAGATCTTGGGAAATTATTTATCGGCGAAAATGTCGAAGAGATCATTGCCTGTGATGTGAAACTTGAAAATGTAGCCATTCCACTTCTACGTGATGCCGTTGAGCATTGCGAAAAAGTTCGGGATTACGTCACGCGTGACCTCTTTGCCAAAATCCTGACCAGCGAAGAAGAGCACCTAGATTGGCTTGAAACACAGCAAGATCAAATTAAATTAATCGGCATTCAGAATTACATTCAAAATCAATCGGAGCCAAACGCTTAGATACGGCTCAACGCCGAGCCTTTTCTCCCCCTTTTTGAAAGCCTGTTATGCCTCTTTCCCGCCGCGCCCTTCTTCAAACCTCTGCGGCCGTTGCCGTAACCGCTTTGCCATTTTCTGGATGCGCCAAGACAGCGAACTCTACGCTGACGAGCGCCGCCGCGAGTAACGCTGCCAAAATCGTTTTGGATAAGGCGAAAGACTTCATGCTCACCACCTATCCCGAAACGGCGTCAAGCATGGGAATCGACAGCGGTGAGTATGCGGGGCTTAAATCTAAACTTGCTGACCGGAGCCTTGCAGGGCGCACAACCGTGGAGACAGATGTCCGCGCAATGCTAGGAGAATTGCAAGGTATTAACACCCAAGCCCTGCCCGCCGATGAAGCCCTGAATGTAGATGTTGTCCGCACTGTGTTTGAACGCAGCGCCGAAGGATTCGATTATCCCTATGGCGATGTGGCACTTTTGAATTCCAACTGGTCTTGGCGCAATAGCCCCTATGCAGTTGCGCAAAATACGGGGGCTTTCGTAGAAATTCCAAGTTTTATGGACTCGTCACATTCCATTGACACGCGCGGCGATGCCGCAGCCTATCTGGAACGCATGAGTGCCTATGCACGTCAACTTGACGGGGAAACAGAGCGCGTGCGCAGCGAAGGCGGGCAAGGCGTTATTCTTCCCGATTTCTTGATGGAAAAAACCATTGGGCAATTACGCGGCACGCTAAAAAAATCACCTAGCACATGGGGCATTGTAACGTCGCTCACGTCCCGCGCTAGCCGCTTTGGGGGTAATCATGCCGTCAAAGCTCTGACCATTGCCGAAACCGAAATTGCGCCCGCCATTGCGCGCCAAGCCGAAGCCCTAGAGGCCTTCGCGCCCAAGGCGACATCCGACGCGGGTATGTGGGCGAAACCCAATGGCGATGCCTATTACGATTGGACGCTACGCGCCAGCACCACTACAACCATGAGCCCAGATGAAGTCCACCAAATGGGCCTCGACGAGCTAGCCGAACTTCAAGGGCAGATGGACCCGATCCTGCGCTCTATTGGGTATACGGAAGGCCCCGTTGGCGCGCGCATGACGGCCCTCGCGAAGGATAAGCGCTATCACTTTGCCGATGGCGATAAGGGCCGCGCCGAGATCATGGACTTCATCCACGCGGCGGTTGACGATATTCGCGCGCGTATGCCGCAAGCGTTTGAAACGCAAGTGCCGGGTTTCCTAGAGGTCACGCGCATCGCCCCCGAAGTCGAAGACGGCGCGCCGGGTGCATATGGCGGGGCAGGGTCGATTGACGGCACCAAGCCGGGGCATTTTTGGATTAATCTGCGCACGCCTGCCCTGCATAATAAATTCACCCTCGCCGATTTGACCTATCACGAAGCCATACCCGGCCATGTCTGGCAGGGCGAATATACGTTCAAACAACCGCTGATACGTTCGCTGCTGGCGTTTAATGCTTATTCCGAAGGCTGGGCGCTCTACGCGCAGCAAATCGCGGATGAGCTTGGTGTCTACGCTGATTTCCCCGTCGGGCGCCTTGGGTATTTGCAATCCCTCGCCTTCCGAGCTTGCCGCCTTGTTGTCGACACGGGCCTTCATGCCAAAAGATGGACACGCGAAGAAGCGATTAACTGGTTCGTCACCAATAACGGCTCCAGCTATGAAGAAGTCCAAGGCGAAGTTGACCGTTACTGCGCATGGCCCGGACAGGCCCTCGGTTACAAAGTCGGCCACACAGCAATCAACCGCCTCCGCCAAAAAGCCAAAACCGAATTAGGCGATGATTTCAACTTCCGCCGTTTCAATGATGCTGTCGTTTTAGGGGGGAGCGTACCGATGACCGTATTGGGCCGCGTGATTGATGATTACATCGCCCGCGAGAAAACGCATAAAAGGAGAGCCCCATGACTATGACGCGCGACCAGAAGATTGACGCCATGCTGGATAAGCATGAAATCACAGAGCTACTCTATGCCTATTGCAATGCCGCCGACCGTCATGACCACGTGAAAATGCGCAGTCTTTACCACGAAGACGCGATTGACGATCACGGATCATTCTTCAAAGGGCCCGCCATGGAGTTCATCGACAAACTTCCAGAGATTCAAGCGCCGATGGAAATCCTGCATCATAATATCACCAGCATAAATATCGCGCTGGACGGTGATTATGCCGAGGGCGAGGTTTATATGATGGCCTTCCACCGCTTCAAAATCGAAGACGGCACGTCCGTGGATTTGCTCGTCGGTGGACGGTATTTTGATAACTATGAGCGGCGCGACGGCGTATGGAAATTTTCGCTACGTGCGGCGGGCGCGGATTGGGCCTATTATAACGCCCCCACGCAAACCGCCATGGACCACCCCATGATCGCCGCCACCCACATCGCCACACCCGGTCCAAATGATCCGAGCTATCAGTTCTACAAAATGATGAAATTTGGCCAAAAGTTGAAATAGAGCCAACACAATCAATATGACAAAGTTTGATTTTATTCTGGCGTGATTTCGGCTAGGTCTGCCATATGCCAAATTTACAGTTCAGTGATATTTTCGACATCCAAAAAAGCGCCACTCTTTATGCGCATGACAAACGCGCGCGCCTGACAGATATTTTACCTGAAACAGACGCCATAGAGATTCACCGCTGCCTGACCCAAGATATTGAATATAGCTTGGCATTGGTAAGCCAGAATAGAAACTTTTCGATCCCCTATTCCGAATGGACGGCCCTTGCATCGGAGCAGAAACAGCAAATCATTTCAGACTCCCACAAGGATGCCTCAACCGGGCAAGGCTTTATCTATGATCGTCATGTCAAAGAGACTGATCGTAAACAGATCAAAACATTTGAGGCCGTAGAAACATGGCTGAATAGTCAGCCTATTTTGGAATGGGCGCGCGCCATAAGCGGGCATTCCGATATTATCGCGACAAGCGCGCAGGCCACACGTTATCTGCCCGGGCAATATTTAACGCGCCATAAAGATACTCATCCGATAGAGCAACGCCGCATGGCCTATGTCCTAAGTTTTACGCCGGAGTGGCATCCGGATTGGGGCGGTCTGTTACAATTCTACCAAGATGACGGCACCCCCAGAGAGGCGTGGACCCCGGGCTTTAACACGATGAGCATCTTTGACGTGAAGCACGTCCACAGCGTGACCTATGTCGCGCCCTTTGCCCCTGCGCCAAGGCTTTCAATAACAGGATGGTTTCGGGCCACGCCTTTATAAAAGCCGTTTACAAAATCATTCTAATTACTTTTAGCGCTCCGGCGACAACGCTCGGAACAATATTTCACGCTATCCCAATCGCGTACCCATTTTTTGCGCCATGTGAAAGGACGCTCGCATGCTGGGCACATTTTTGTAGGAAGATCAGATTTTTTACGGGCTTTGGGCATAGCGTTCAAATCTTTGGTTTAAATAAAAAAGGCCCAACGTCATAAGACGTTGAGCCGTAAATAAAGCCTAAGCATTTAACCCTAAAGGCTAAAGCCCGGGAAAGCGCCTGCACCGAGCGGCAAGCCCAGAGCGATCCAAATCACGATCAAGATCACGCCCGTAATGAGCATCCAGATCGAATAGGGGATCATCATCGCGGTCAGTGACCCGAGGCCAAAGTCTTTCTGCCAACGGCGCGCGAACACCAAGATCAGCGGGAAGTAAACCATAAGCGGCGTGATGATATTCGTCGCGCCGTCACCCACACGGTAGGCCGCTGTCGCCGCTTCGGGGCTAAGGCCCAAAAGCATCAACATCGGCACAAGCACTGGCGCAAGCAGTGCCCATTTCGCGCTGGCGGAGCCGACGAACAAATTCAAAATCGCCGCGAAGATCACAATCAAGCCGATAACGGCTGGCAACGGCAGGCCGCTGTTTTCGATTGCGCCCGCCCCGTGAATAGCCGTGATAATGCCCAGATTTGACCAGTTGAACATCGCCACAAAATGCGCCGCCGCAAAGGCCAATACGAGATAATATCCCATATCTTTCATCGCTTCGGCCATCATGTCGACAAGGCCGCGATGATCTTTGATTGTGCCCGCGGCTTTGCCGTAAGCCCAACCAGCCGCCAAGAATAAAACCATAAATCCGGCCACGAGAGATTTAAAGAACGGCGTCGCCGTGACGTACCAAGGCTGCCCTGCGGGCGCGCCTTCATCCGCGAGGAGCGGCGTTCCAGGCGCAAATGTCATCGCCGCCCATAAGGCGCAGACGCCCAAAATCGCGAGGCCCGCTGCGCGCAAGCCTTTGCTTTCGGCCGCCGTCAGAGGTTTATCCTCATCACCATAATCACGGGCTTGGTCACCTGTGGGCGTCCATTTGCCTAGGCGTGGTTCAACGATTTTATCGGTCACATACCAAATGACGGGGAGGTAGATAAACATAAGCGCGGCAATGAAAAACCAGTTACCCGCAATGTTCATTGTCCAATCCGTCGTCAGGCCTGACCCTTCAACTGATGCCTCTGTGATACCGAACAAAAGCGCATCAAGTTGTCCCGGCGCGATATTGGCCGAGAAACCACCCGATACGCCCGCAAAGGCTGCGGCGATACCCGCCATAGGGTGACGTCCCGCACTGGCGAATAAAATCCCTGCAAGCGGTATCATGACAACATAACCCGCGTCGGCGGCGTGGTTTGATAACATCGCCACAAGCGCGACGACGGGCGTAAGCAAGAAGTTCGGCGCGCCCCGGACGGCTTGGCGAATACTAGAGGCAAAGAGGCCGCTGCGTTCCGCTACGCCTGCGCCCAGCATAACCACCAGCACATAACCGAGCGGATGGAAGTGGGTGAACGTCTTGGGCATTTCGACCCAAATTTTCTGGATGTTATCCGCCGAGAGCAGGCTCTTGGAGGTGATAACCGCCGCTGCGCCTGCTTCGTCCAATTGTGTGGGATGCGAGGCGGAAACGCCGAGCAATTTACACACGATCGAAACACCGACCAGAAATAAAATAAGATAGAAAAAGATAAAGACGGGATCAGGCAATTTATTGCCCGTCCGTTCGACCCAACCCAAAAATCCCTTTTGGGCAGAGCCGGGTGCGTCTGCTGTGTCAGATGTTGACATAATGTCCCCTATGGAAGTCGCCGCGTTATCGCGGACGTGTTTACCCGCGCCTTATGCCGTGATTTTAGGCCCGCTTCAAGGGGCCCGTAAAAGGAGCATATTACTAGCGATTAACATTGAGCTCTCACCTCTAAATTTTAAGAGACGTCACTTCATTTAATATATTCTAGCTAATCGTGACAACGGTCACAGTAGAAAAACTCCTGACAGTGCATTTTAAATATACAAATTTAGGAGAAAAATATGACTAGAAGTAAATTACTTGCTTATTCATCCACTTCATTGATGGCATTATTATTAACAGGATGCAGCACAATTGGAAAAGCAAATCCGATTGGTGGCAATGCTCCACCCGAGGCTGTTGATGCAATTAATGAGTATTTTGGTTCTACGCCAAATCGAATTTCGACCGAACCGGTTGTTATAGGATACAAAGTTAATCTTATTGGAATTGAAGAAAATTACCCTGCGGCTGCACGAAACTTAGCGGTAAACACCCGCACCCTTGATATTTCTACATCAATTGGAGAAACTAACAATGCCCTAATCTTAGATGGCCCCTATGTGGATGGAAGTTATGAAGTAAAATTCTCCGGCAAGCAAAAAACAAGTTTGTCCCAAGACCGCCTCAAAGCTTTAATAAGCGCTTCCTTTACCGAACAAGCAACTAAATCAATGCGTGCGGCAGGAGTTATAGCTGCTGGGCAAGAATTACCCGCAGACGTACGTATAAACCTTGAGGAAGTTTTATTAGTACAACCTTATCAAGTTAGCGTGACGACTCCTGCTGATTATTCCGGCTGGCATCTTGGTACTGAACTTGGCGCCATAAACGCTACTGCCGCTTGGAGAAAAACCCAAGGTTCCGGCAGCATAATCGCAGTTATTGATAGTGGAGTGATTTCTCATCCTCTTTTAAATTTAGAACCTGGTTTCGACTTTGTTGGAGATGCCACAACATCTCGTGATAACGATGCATATGATCCAGATGCAACAGACTCTGGAAATTGGAGAGCTCGGTGGGAATGTGTATACAACCCTACAAAAAGAATGAATTCTTATCATGGAACACATGTCGCTGGCATTGCAGCAGCAATGCCCGTTGAACCCGGTGATAATTTTTCCGGAGTTGCACCTGGAGCAACAATTCGCCCCGTAAGAGTTCTTGGCCCATGCGGCGGTGCCTCAACAGATATGAGCAATGCGGTGCTATGGTCCGCCGGATTGGAAACCAATAGCCGTGGGGTTAATCAAAGAGGCTTACCTGTACCCGCAGATATTATCAATATGAGCTTGGGAATGACATCTAATCAATGTGCTTATCAAAGCGAATTTACAAATATCGAAGCTAATACAAATTCTATTATCATAGTTGCTGCCGGGAACGAATGGTCGGGCGTAGATTGGTCAACTCCAGCTAATTGCGGGCATAGCAATGTCATAACTGTGGCAGCCGTCGATAGAGACGGTATGAAAGCAGAATATTCAAACTTCGGATTAGCCGTTGATGTAGCGGCTCCAGGGGGGAATACGGGCGCTCGTACAAGATACTCACCTGCACCTGGCGCCCCCAAAGCCTCACCTGATGATGCAATTTTATCTACATTAGATGTGGGCGTAACGTCCGCCTTAGGTGCATCGTTAGACTACGCTGTAGGAACCTCAATGGCGACTCCCGTCGTCAGCGGTGTGGCTGCTTTAGCTATTAGTAGAATTCGCGAAACTAAGGGCAGTTACACTAGAGCAGACAGAAATGCCGTTCTACGTGCGCTTAGAAATGGCGTAAATACATTCCCAACAACTCGTCCAGCACATGTAAGGTCACACATCCAATTTTGCACAACAGCAACATGTGGTTCTGGGGTGATTGATGCCGAGAATGTTTTAACGCAAATCGACAACTATTTACTTCGGGAAGGATACGCCCTCCCAAACTGAGCCGCTATATAAGCAACAATTTATACTAGACTTTATCATCTTTAGTTACCGTCACACCGGCGGTAACTAAAATTTCCAATAGTGAACCTTAGCGTAAAGTCACTTCGTAAATACTGGCCTCAACAGCGCCGTTGTCGGTTTCGGCGATAACGGGCGCGCCGTAAACGGCAAACCGCGTGTTGGCGGTACGGGCAAGCGATACCATTAGCGTGGCAAACGCAAATTAATGCCCCTTTGTACCCATCGCTTTATCTACGGCTTCAAGACCGGCTTGGCCCGCGTTTTCGCCTCTGATTTCGGCTTCTTTTTGCGCCCAGAGACGCTTTTGATATTTATTGGACAGAATATCCGTAATGATCAAAACGCCGATGACGAGATAGAAGCTAGATTTGCTCATGGCATCGATTTTGAAGCCGAAGAGTTTGAGGTGCGCGAGGTGCGCGCCTTCGGTAACAAGCAGCACGCCAACGAGGAAGAGAATGAACAGGCCGAGGACTTCATACATACGGTTTTTTTTGAGGAAATCCGTCACCGCGTCCGCCATGAAAATCATAGCGAGGCCCGAGATAACAATCGCGATCACCATCAATTCAACTTGGTAACCGACCTTCCCATTTACATCTGTTTCAGATGCAATTGCCATGGCCGACAGGATGGAGTCGAATGAAAAAACAAGGTTCATTAAAACGATAAAGGCAATAGCCTTGCCGACGCTGCGGCGGCCTGAACCTTCAGAATGTTCAATGTGATCCACAATCAACAGGTGATTAATTTCCTTGATCGCCGTGTAGATAATAAACGCCCCGCCGAATAGCGTCACCAAGCTTTGGAGGGTGAAATCACCTGAGATGATTTTACCAAAGTGAATGTCAAAGAGCGATGTTTCCAGAGCGCCAAATAGTTTCACGATAATCATCAAAAGAATAATACGAAAAACAACAGCCAACGCGATACCCCATTTGCGAACTTTTTTGGCTGCAACAGGGTCGCCGACTTTGTTACTTTCAATCGCGATATAGAGCAAATTGTCAAAACCCAAAACCGCTTGAAGCAGGATAAGCATGAAGAGTGTGAATAAAGATTCGAGCGTTAAAAGTTCAGCCATATGTCCCCCGGTGAGTGGCATGCAATTGGAGTGTGATGTATTCTTAATCCGATTTGGAAGAGATGCAAAGAGGGGAGATGAAACGACAATTGAAGGACATAAATTTATCTTTATGTGGACTTTCTAACCAGACATTGAGAGCCTATTTTGCTGTGAAATACGTCATTCATGCTGTGAAAATGCTGTACCTGTGCTGCATGAATGCGTTCATTATGCTGCAAGGATGCTTCACGCATGCTGTATGGATGCTGTAAGAATGCTGTATGACCTACGGTTGTGCTGTGTGACCCCAGGTTGAGTAGAGTTTGAATGCTGTATGACTCTGGATTGAAATCAACGCCCAGCACATATCTAAGATAGAAAAAACGGAGTGTTGAAGATTATACACCGCGCATAAAAAAGCCCCTTAAAAAAGGGGCTTTTAAATTTTGATGAGTAGCGCGCGTTAAGCTTGCTCAGCCGCTGAACGGCGCAGCGTCATGTTCACAAGACGCTGCCAATTGCCCAAAGAAATCATATGGGCATGAGCCACAGCCATATAGCCATTTTCAATAAATTCTTTCGCTGTTTTTGCATCAAGTGTTTTCAAGCGATCTTCTGTCACAGCAAAATAATCCGCAATTTTTTGACGCTCTGCCGGAGACCCATCTGCATTTTGGCCCTGGAAATGCATCTCTTTTTGTTCAAACAAATCAAGCTCTTTAAAACGCTTAATCATGATGTCTGTTGCTTGGCGATCACGCTCAAAATTTTGCAAGAACTGAAAAGCTTCTTTGGTAAAGTCAGATGTGTCTTCCCCAGAGAAGAACATTTGCTGAGGTTTCTTATTTGTTACGCATTCCGCTTCTTCGTCAACGCAAACAACAAAACGGTCATTTGCTTTATCCCCAGCTAAAACAAAGGGGTAACGACGTGCGAATGCTGGCATGTAAAAATCTTGTGTAAACTGACCATCTTCAACGAAAAGATTTTCATTAGTACGAATGCCCATAACAGCAAGCGGCGAACGCTCATCACCCGCAAAGATGATCGGCATAGACGCCGCTGCTGATCCAAATTCAGGGGCAGTGATTGGCATAAAGTGATTTTTTGCCATGAATTCAAAAGGTTTTTGCACGGGCGTTACGCCAAATTTCGTGTGCTTGTCTTTATTTAACGGTTGGGGGTTTTTGTAAAACATTACCTGCCCCGAGATTTCAGCCTTAGCTGCATCATTTTTTGCGGGCGTTTTGGGTGTCTTGGCCATCTATTTAGTCCTTATTTTGGCCTTTTCAGGCGCGTTAAAGCAAAATTTGAACGGGAGTTAGCGAAAAAAACCGTCGCATTCAATGATTGTTTTGCTTCATCATTTTATAACGCCCTCGTTTTAGGGCGATCTTGATTAATTTTGAGCTAATTTTGCCCTCATGCTTTCCAATATGGGGTTGCCTTATCGCTATGCAAGGGCATTTCTTCTGCTATGTTGCACGCGGGAGGCGAATATGGGTCATCAACACGGGAACCGAACCACTGCGGAACAAGTCAATGCCGCGCGTAAACGGTGCGAAGACGCGGGCGAGCGGTTCACGCCTTTGCGCGCGCACATATTTGAACTTATCATCAAAGCAGACGGCCCCGTTAAAGCCTATGATCTCCTCGACCAACTCCGCCCTGACCGCGGATCCCCTAAACCGCCAACCGTTTACCGCGCGCTAGAGTTTTTCTCTCGCCATGGCTTGGTCCACCGCGTAGAAGCGCTAAACGCCTATATTGCCTGCGATCATTCACACCCTGGCCATATTGCGGAGTTTTTCATCTGCGAGACGTGTGACGCGGTTGAAGAAAAACACGCCCATACACACGAAGATTGCACGCCCGAAGGGTTTTCAATTAACCGCTCTGTGATTGAACATTACGGCACATGCCAAAACTGCGCAGCAGCGTAAATCACGCCTCTTTACTCAAGTACTTCCTATGACTCAAAGCACCGTACCTCCTATGATGATGACATTTTTCAGCGAGGTCGTAAGCTGGGAGTGTGACGAACTTGGCCATCTTAACATGCGCCATTATATGACAAAAACAGAGCAAGCTCGGCAAATGTTTTTCATGCGATTGGGACTAGAGGACGCGTTTAAATCGGGTTCAGACAGCACCGTACGTACACGGGAATTTACCGTAAGATACCTTAAAGAATCACGTCCCGCCGAACGCATTCGTATCGAAACAGGTATTTTGTCCATAAATGAAGATAGCGCAGACCTCCTGCATATTTTTTACCATGGCGGTCAAACCGTCAGCGCTGTAATCCTAGAAACGGTACATCATATTTATCTGCGCACAGGCGAAGCTTTCCGTTGGCCACAGCGCGTTAGAGAAGCCGCGCCATCCGTCATGTGTAAGCTGCCAAGCATTGCCATGACCCGAGGTTTGCCAGATGTGGGAATCCCTGCCGCGCATCGCCGCGAAAGCCTGATTGAAAAAGGCGCAAAACTGATCGGGATGGGCGTTTTCCTCCCCACAGAAACGGATGTTTTCGAATGCGTCACACCTCAAACATTGTGCGGGCGCGCGTCCGATAGCATTGGCAATTTCACCGAAGCGTGGGGCGGGCGCATTGAAGAATTCACTGCTGGCAATAGCACAATTAGCGGTGCTCTCCTTGAGATTCGCGGTTTTATTCACCGCCCCGCTACTGCAGGCAATCCATTTGAATTCTACTCGGCCCTACATGGTGCCAACCCCTATACACGGCAAATCACGCATCATATCGTTAACCCGATCACAGGCGAAAGCTGGGCGAGTATGATCGCTTCTAGCTGTCTCTTTGACGTTAAAAGCCGCAAATTAGTCAAGGCTGATGCCGAAGAAATCGCACAAATCATGGCAATCTCAATACCGAATTTAGGACCATAATTCACCCCCATAAAAACAACATTACGCCTCAAAATAGCCATTTAATCTTTTTATAGAATTCTAAAATAGAAATATATTAAACGCTTGGCTCAACACCTTTTCAGTCCAGCACTCTTGGAATTGCAATGTGACACAAACTAAATTTAATCGCCCACATCAACGCTATTGGCTTTTATTTATCAGATTAAGCCTCATCCTCGCATTGTGTTTCATTTGCTTTGGCTCAGTTAAAGCCAATATAGATACAGGTGTGCAGGTTTCCGATAAATTTTTACATTTTTTCGCCTATGTTATTTTAACAGGCCTCGTCGCAGCTGCCTTCCCTGCAATGAATATCATAAAGGTATTTTTAATCACATCCATTTTTGGCGGTGCGATGGAAGGGCTCCAACACATAGCCCCAACGGGACGGCAATCGTCTATATTGGACCAAATCGCAAATATGAGCGGGGCTTTCTGCGCTATTTTAATATGGTGCGCTGCCGTCATAATTTGGCATCTGGTTTTTCCAAAAACAACGAAATCATTGCTAAATTCATCTTAATATTGTGGACATCAACTTAAACTCACGTGATTAATCATCTCGCGCAATGCCTCTGTGGCCATTTCGGGATTATGAAGCGGGAAAAGGTGCTCGCCATTTTCGGCGTAATCCACGGACTCTGTGCCGAGTATCTTAGCGGCCCTATCGCGGCAAGGTTTTGGTGTCGGCGAGGCTTTGCCCGCAAAAATCAGGCGGCGATGCCGAGGGAGATGCCGCAGGGCTTTAAAACTCTTATGACCTTGCGCGCAGAAAATTGCCTGCTCCCAAAGCGGATCACAGGAGAGCTGCACGCCGCCATCCAAACCCGGTTCCAATCCGCCGCTAAGGTAGTCATTTAGGATTTCATCAGGCACGCCTTTAAACGCGCCGCGCCCTTTATATTTTTCAAAGGCGGCTTGCTGGCTATCGAATTCACGGCGGCGTTTTCCCGCGTTTCGGGCAATCGGAAGACGTTTTTTCATCGACGCACGGCCCATTGGCATGACCGAATAAAGCCGCGCGAGCCTTGGCATCAGCACAGGATCGAAACCAACATAACCGCTCATTTTGTCGCCTAGGTTTTTGGCCGCTAAAATACCGCTTACCGCTCCATATGAATGCCCCGACACAATGACGGGGGATTTAACGTAACGTTCGAAAAAGTCGCAAATATCATCGCGGAAAACATTCCAACTTTTGAGACGGCTTGGCTTCGTTGGCAAATCACTAAATCCGTGTCCGCGCAGATCGAGCGCCACAGCGTGAACGCCGAGCGGCTCCAAGACGCGGCGATAGCTTAGGCCATTAAAGCCATTGGCATGAAGGAAGACGACCTTTAGCGGATTACGGCTTTGACCGAAATGCCACGCCGATATCGTGCCATCGGATAGCTCATAGTCTCGCCGTTCGGGCGCGGGATATTCCATCTTAACCGCCTACCCTAACCTCGGAGAACGCCGCCCGCTTTGGCGACTTGCGCTATGATACGGTCCGACACGGCGTCGATGTCTTTGTCCGTCAGCGTCGCGTCAGTTGGCGAGAGGGTCACTTCAATCGCGAGCGATTTATGGCCCTCTTCGACGCCTTTGCCTCGGTAGACATCAAAGAGTGACGCGTCCGTGATAAGTTTCTTATCCGCGCCTTTGGCTGCTTTCAGGATCGCGCCCGCTTGCGTGTCTTCAGACACGATGAAGGCAAAATCACGATGCACGGGCATAAGCTCCGACAGCGCGAGTGCGCCTTTGGCTTTCGATGCGTTTTTCTTTTTGCGGGATGGCACGGCGTCAGGCCAAATTTCAAACGCGGCAACGCGGCCTTCGATGCCCATCGCTTTGAGGACACGCGGATGAAGTTCACCGAAATCTGCGAGGATGTTTTTCGGCCCCATCTGGAGGCGTCCCGAACGGCCTGGATGCCAGTAATCGCCCGTGGGTTTTGAGAGCTGCAAATTCCCTACGGCCACGCCCATGGCTTCGAGCGCAGAGAGCGCGTCGCCTTTGGCGGTTAGCGCGTTCACATCGCGCGCGCCGTTCCAATGGCGTTCGCTTTCCATACGGCGCATCCCTGCGAGGGCGAGGTCTTGCCCGTCAGGATTCGTGCTGCGGTAAACAGGGCCAAGTTCGAACAAGGCCGAACGCGGATAGCCTTTGTCGGCATTGCGTTGCCCCGCCAGCAGCAAGTGAATAAGCGCGGAGGGGCGCATACAATCGAGCTCCGCCGAGATCGGATTATCGAGGAGCATGTCATCCGCGCCGCCGCCGAAGAGAGCGCTATGCGCGCGCAGAGCGAATGACCATGTGATGGCTTCGGACAGGCCGCGTCCGGCAAGCGCACGACGCGCAAGGCGTGTACGGTTTTGCGTAAGTGTCGCTGTCGGTTCGCGGCGTCCAGAAAGCGGCGGGAGGCTAACGGCATCCAGCTTATGGAAGCCTTCGATGCGGGCGATGTCTTCGACAAGGTCTGCGCCTTCGACGGCATCACGACGCCATGAGGGTACGGTGACGTTCCATGTGTTTCCGCGCGTCACGCCGAAACCTAGCGCAACTAAAATCTCTTCCATGCGGTCTTCTGAAACGTCCATACCTGTTAGGCGGGCGTTTAACGCAGGATCAAATTCGATAGCGTTCGGCGCAGCGGGAATATCGCCAGCCACGATCATTTCGCTCGGCTCGCCGCCGCACATATCCATGATAAGCTGCGTGGCCATATCGAGGCCGCCCACGACAAACCCTGTATCGACGCCGCGTTCAAAACGATATTTGGCGTCGGAATTAATCGCGAGGCGTTTGGCCGTGCGGCGTATCGTGAGCGGGTCGAAATAGGCGCATTCGATGAAGACATCCGTTGTCCCCTCGGAGCAGCCCGTGGATGTGCCGCCCATAATTCCGCCAAGGCCGAGGACGCCATTATCATCGGCGATCACGCAATCTGTGTTGGTGGCCGTGTAGTCTTTATCATCCAGCGCCGTGAAGCTCTCGTCATTCCCCATTCTCGCGCGGATCGGGCCGCTAAGTTTTGCCATGTCATAGACATGGAGCGGGCGGTCGCGATCATAGCTCATGTAATTTGTGATATCGACGAGCGCCGAGATCGGGCGCAGGCCGATGGCTTTGAGCTTATCCTGTAGCCACTTTGGTGACGGCCCGTTCTTGACGCCGCGTACAACACGGCCCGCGAATGTCGGGCAGGCCTCAGGCGCGTCGATTTCAATCGCCTGCGGGCATGGGAATGTGCCTTTGATGGCGGGCACATCAGGAGAAATTAACTCACCCAAACCCACAGCGGCGAGATCGCGCGCGATACCGTTCACGCCAAGCCAATCAGGGCGGTTAGGCGTCACTTCAAAATCAATCACGGGATCATTTAATCCGAGCGCTTCGGCGAGCGGCGTGCCCATCTCAAACGCCGCGTCCAAATCCATAATGCCGTCCGCGTCTTCGCCGATCTCAAGCTCTTTGCCGCTGCACATCATGCCCGAGCTTTCGATGCCGCGAATTTTGCGCGGCTTCTTATCGAGGCTGAAATCGAGGCCAGGGATATAGGCGCCCATCGGCGCATAGGCGACCGTCATATCGGCGCGAGCGTTTGGCGCGCCGCAGACGATAGTTTTCGTCCCGTCACGTGTTTCGACGGTGCAGACTTTGAGCTTATCCGCGTCGGGATGTTTTTCCGCCGTCAGGACTTTGGCGATAGAAAATGCGGCCAGCGTTTCGGCGGGGTTTTCCACGCCTTCCACTTCGAGGCCCGCAAGCGTCATCGCCTCCACGACCTCATCAATCGTAGCGTCCGTTTTCAAATGCTCTTTGAGCCATGAGAGTGTGAATTTCATGAGGTTTCTCCTTCGGCCAGCCAATTCTTAGAATCGTAAGCGGGCGTAAGATCGCTATTGTAAGCATCGCAATTCGGGTTTAGCGGCGCGGCAATCGCGTCGTTTTTATCAAAATCAATATCCAATGCACCGTCGTCCTCAACGGTGAGAACGCCCGCATCAAATAATGCAATTTGGGTTTTAAAATAATCAGTCAGGGATTTGGCGTGCAGGCTCAGCCCCATGCCGTGAAATAGCTCATAGATATGACCATATGTTGGCGACGCGGCACGGCAATTCACGAGCAAACGTGAACCATCCCCGGGCGAGCCAATCGACAAAAACCCGACGGGCCAATAGTCTTTGAAATCTTCGTCATCATCCCAGAGCGGCAAGCACACTTTGTAATCATCTGCGGCTTCTTTGGCGGAATAAAAACGAAAGGTGCCGTCCAGCCAAAGTTGATCATATGACGTTTCAACGCCAGCTTTAACACCGTTCATCATGCCCCAAAATTCAAATACATCTTGCGGCACAGACAGCTTAAGTCCGTTAATATCAGACATATCACTATCGTTAGCGCCATCGGCCATATAGCCAATGACAGCAGCATCCGCAGCTTTCAGCCGCTCAACATATGCCGACAGAGTTTCGCGCACTAACTCAAGCCCGTCGCCAAGTTCGCTTGCAAGAGCGGATCAAAGCCGTAATGGGCGAGCCAGCGTGTGTCGCCAGCGAACATATCACGTAGGTCGGGCATGCCGTATTTTAACATCGCGAGGCGGTCGACGCCCATGCCGAAGGCAAAGCCTTGATATTCATCTGGGTCGAGGCCGCAGGCGCGCAGCACATTGGGATGCACCATGCCGCAGCCGAGGATTTCCATCCACTTTTCGCCTTGGCCAATTTTAATCGCGTCGCCGACACGTTCATAGCGCACATCCATTTCAGCGCTCGGTTCGGTGAAAGGAAAATGGTGCGGGCGGAATTGCACGTCGACATCTGTTTCGAAAAACGCGGCCATGAAATCCATCAGTACACCTTTGAGGTGGCCCATGTGAATACCTTTGTCGATGACGAGGCCTTCGACCTGATGGAACATCGGCGTGTGGGTTTGGTCACTGTCGCAACGGTAAGTACGGCCCGGCGCGATGATACGGATGGGCGGCTTTTCATTTATCATCGTGCGGATTTGCACGGGGGACGTGTGCGTGCGCAATACTTTCTGAATGCCTTCGGAATCGGGCGTCATAAAAAACGTATCATGCATATCCCGCGCAGGGTGTCCCGGCGGGAAGTTCAGCGCAGTGAAATTATGAAAGTCGTCTTCGATGTCTGGCCCTTCGGCGACAGAGAACCCCATATCAGAAAAGATCACGGCCATTTCTTCCATGACTTGTTGCACGGGGTGGAGCGTGCCAGCGGCGCGCCCGACAGGGAGGCTCATATCCATCGCCTCATTTGCCAATGCTGCGTCCATTTCAGCGGCTTCGAGCACGTCTTTGCGCGTCTCAATCAAAGCGGCGATATCGTTTTTCAGACCGTTCAGCGCAGGGCCCATGACCTTCTTTTCCTCAGGCGTCATTTTCCCGAGGCCGCGCATCATCAATGACACTTCACCCTTTTTCCCCAGCGCCGCCACGCGGATATCATCCAACGCACGTAGGTCAGCGGCCTCTGCCACTTGGACGGAATATTTTT
>JBMYWT010000006.1:31388-70610 GCA_049607665.1 Maricaulaceae bacterium | reverse complement strand
CTGGTGTCACGGACCTTACAGAAACATACCCCGTGCATAAGCCTTTAATTATAAACAAAAAATCAATCCGCGACGACCACCCCAGTAGAGTGCCTTTGGCTGTGCCGGATATACTCGCCGAGAGTTCAAATCGCGGGACATCTTTTCTTGCAATGCGCGCGGGTATTCCGGCGCAAAAGGCGTTTTTGGACGAACTTGGTCTCTTCGCCCGCGTGCCTTATGAGCTTGCCGAAAGCGCCCGCCCGCAGATTCAAGACCGCTGGATTGATCTTACAAGTGCGACGGTTTCTTACGGCCACGGTCTTTCAGTGACGCCGTTGGCTTTTACGGCTGCGTCGGCTGCTTTGCTTAATGGCGGCTATTATGTGAAACCCACTATTACATTACGCGACGCTGTGAACCCAATTGAGCGCCGCCGTGTTATGCGCGCTGAAACGTCTGAGACGGTGCAAGATTTAATGCGCTATGTTGTGACCAATGGTACGGGCCGTAATGCGCGGGCCAAGGGTTACCGCGTGATGGGTAAGACAGGCACAGCAGATAAGCCAGGCAAGGGCGGTTATACAGATGGCGAGCGCGTGACGTCTTTTGTGGCTGGCTTTCCGCATGGCGCGCCGCAATATATTGTCATGGTCACATATGATGAACCGCAGCCGGTAGAGGGTGATTATGGATTTGCTTCGGCGGGCTGGAATGCTGCGAAGTCGACTAAGGAAATCATAACACGTATCGGTCCGATCTTGGGTGTGAAACGCCGCGTGCCAAGTGTGGCGCAAAACAGCTACGGCGAAAAGGAGGGGACGTTATAATGAAACTCTCCATGCTAACAGAGCAGCCACAATCTGTGGATCCAGAGATTGCGCACTTAACGGTCGATAGCCGGACGGTCGGCGAAGGAAGTCTTTTTGCGGCTTTGCCTGGAACGCAGGCCGATGGCCGTGATTATATTCAAAGCGCAATTGAAAAGGGCGTGTCGGCTATTCTTTCGACGCCAGATTTAGACGGTATATCCGTGCCCTATATTTTCGATGAAAACCCGCGTCTGAAATATGCGAAACTTGCCGCAAAGCTACATGCCGGACAGCCTGAAACGCTTGTTGCCATGACAGGGACGAATGGCAAAAGTTCCACTGTCGAATTTTTGCGCCAAATTTGGGAATATGCAGGCCATTCCGCAGCGTGTTTTGGAACATTGGGCGTGCAAGCCCCTTCGGGGTATTGCCCGCTTACGCATACAACGCCAGATGCGGTTGCGCTGCATCAAGTTTTGTCGGGGTTGAAAAACGAAGGCGTTACCCATGCCGCGATGGAGGCCTCTTCGCATGGTCTGCGGCAGTACCGGCTAGATGGCGTTAAGATCACGGCGGCAGGATTTTCGAATTTAACGCAAGACCATTTTGATTATCATCCAGACGCCGAAGATTACTTCGACGCGAAATCTCGCTTGTTTACAGAGCTAACACCAGTAGATGCGCCCGTTGTGATTAATGTAAATGATGAATATGGGCAGCGCTTGGTCGATATATGCCGCGCGCGCGGGCAAGATGTGATGCGTATCGGTTGGAGCGGCGAAGATATTCGTATTGACGAAGTCATGCCCAAAGCCTCGAGTCAAATGCTTGATTTAATCGTCTTGGGTCAGCGTCACAAAGTCGAACTACCGCTTGCCGGAGAGTTTCAGGCCCTTAACGCCGTGGCGGCGCTGGGGCTTGCGATTGTCACGGGCGTAGAAACGTCCAAAGCCATCGAAGCGCTCTCGCATTTATATGGCGTTGCTGGGCGGATGGAAATGGCGGGCCGCACCAAAGACGGCGCGCCTATATTTGTGGATTTCGCCCATACGGAAGACGGCCTTGATAAGCTCTTGCGCTCTGTGCGTCCGCATACGATGGGGCGGATTATTGTGGCCTTTGGTTGCGGCGGAGATCGTGATCCAGATAAGCGCGCCAAGATGGGCGCAGCGGCGGCTAAGCTTGCCGATGCTGTCATCGTGACAGATGATAACCCGCGCACAGAAGACGCAGCGAACATTCGTAAAGCCGTGCTTGCGGGTTGTCCCGATGCGCTTGAAATCGGAGATCGCGCTCTTGCTATTCGCGAAGGGATCAAAAACCTAAAGGCAGATGATTGCCTAGTGATTGCGGGAAAAGGACATGAACAAGGACAAATCGTTGGCGATAAGGTCATTCCGTTTTCTGACGTAGCGCAAGTCAAAGCAGCCTTAAAGGAGTTGGGACATGTCTAATTCAAAAACTAACCCTGTCCTTTGGACAAGCGCTGATGCTGCCGCTGCGACAGGCGGAACGGCATTGGGTGAGTGGTCTATTTCGGGCCTATCGATTGATACGCGCACACTCGAAGAAGGTGATTTATTTGTACCCTTAAAAGACGTGCGTGACGGTCATGATTTTATCAATGCAGCTATGGCAGCGGGCGCAGGGGCTACGCTAACTGAACGTGATGATACGGATGCGCCTGCACTTAAAGTGACGGATGCGATAAAGGCACTTCGCGACCTTGGCACGACGGCGTGTATGCGTTCCGGTGCCAAACGTATTGCGATTACAGGTAGCGTCGGCAAGACAAGCGTCAAAGAAGCTGCCGCCCTAATGTTTGCCGCCTTTGGGCAAACGCATAAATCTGTAAAGTCTTATAATAACCATTGGGGTGTGCCGCTGACGATGGCGCGTATGCCCGAGGCTTCCGAATATGGCATCTTTGAGCTTGGCATGAACCATGCCGGTGAACTCGCGGATCTGTCACGCCTTCTAAAGCCCTCTATCGCGCTGATCACCACAGTTGTTGGCGCGCATTTAGCCCATTTCGATAGCGTAAAAGATATCGCCAAAGCCAAAGCAGAAATCATGGAAGGTTTAAGTGCGGACGGTATCTTGATTTTAAATGCCGATAATCCACATACACCTTTCATTGCTGATATGGCCAAGACGGCAGGTAAGACAGTCCTGACTTATGGCCATGATGATACGTGCGATGTTGTTATCGTCACAGCGAAATCACATGTCGCCGGGAGCAATACGCGCCTTCGGATCAATTCTCAGCAAATAGATGTTACGCTTCAAATTCCGGGTGATCATTGGATCAGTAACGGTGCTGCCTGTATGGCGCTTGCCTATGCAGCGGGACTTGATTTGCGCAAAGCCGCAAGGGCGTTAAGAGATGTCGCTGCTCAAGCTGGACGCGGCCAAGTTAGCGAAGTGCAAATTGATGCCGCCCGTAAAATCATGCTCATCGATGACAGTTACAATGCCAATCCTGCCAGTATGGAGGCCGCAATTAAAACATTAGGTCTAAGCTCAGGGCGGCGTCTCGCCGTGTTGGGCGATATGTTCGAACTGGGTAAGAATGAGCTTGATTTTCATGCCGGGCTTGCCAAGCCGCTCGAAGAACATGGTGTTTCACGTGTTATTACCGTTGGCGAATGTATGCGCGCGCTAAAGGGCGCGATCCCGCAATCTATGCGCGGGGCTTGGGCAAAGGATTGGGATAACGCGCTAAGCGCCTTGATGGACGAATTACAAGGTGGCGATACCGTTCTTGTGAAAGGATCTAACGGCATGAAGCTAGGGCAGTTGGTAAAAGAGATTAAAAGCCGGGGACAAAACTAATGTTATATGAATGGCTCACAAATTATTCAGATGAATTTCAGCTCTTTAACCTATTTAATTATATTACGTTCCGAACGGGCGGGGCGTTAATGACGTCTCTGGTTGTGGCGTTTATCCTTGGCCCGCGCATGATTGATTTTTTGCGCAGTAAACAGGGCAAAGGACAACCTATTCGTGAAGACGGCCCGGAAAGTCACATCATCCAAAAGGCTGGAACGCCGACTATGGGCGGTCTGTTAATTTTGCTCAGTGTTGTGATTTCAACATTGCTTTGGGGGGATTTAAAAAGCCCGTTTCTATGGACGGTTTTCCTTGTGACGATTTCCTATGGGATGATTGGGTTTTACGATGATTACCTCAAAGTTTCCCGCCAAAACCCCAAAGGTTTTTCAGGTAAAATAAAGCTTGCTCTCGAATTTACCATTGCTGCTGTCGCGGTCTATTTTTTGACAACCGTTTTCCCGCAAACGCCAGACGGATTTGAAACAGGTCTCGCTGTGCCGCTTCTCAAAGACTTCACGCTTAATTTGGGGATATTCTTTATTCCATTTGGTTGTTTGGTTATCGTTGGATCGTCTAATGCTGTGAACCTAACCGATGGCTTGGACGGCCTCGCAATCGTGCCTGTTATGATTGCCGCCATGAGTTTGGCTTTCATCGCCTATATCGTCGGTAACGCTGTTTTGTCGGATTATTTGGGCGTGCCATCTGTGGCGGGCGCAGGCGAAATTTGTATTTTCCTCGGCGCGATCATTGGCGCGAGCCTCGGCTTCCTTTGGTATAATGCCCCGCCGGCCATGGTGTTTATGGGCGATACAGGGTCACTGTCCTTGGGCGGCGCGCTGGGCGTAACGGCTGTGGCGACGAAACATGAAATCGTTCTCGCGATCATCGGCGGACTATTTGTTCTCGAAGCCGTATCCGTGATTGTACAAGTCGCATCGTTTAAACTAACGGGTAAGCGCGTCTTCAGAATGGCGCCAATTCATCATCATTACGAGAAAAAAGGATGGGCGGAATCAACCATTGTGATCCGGTTTTGGATCATTGCGATTGTGCTTGCGCTCATCGGACTTTCAACATTGAAGCTGCGGTAGGATTATGATTAAGGCGGCCACATTTAAAGGACAACATGTTGCGGTATTTGGCTTAGGCCGAACGGGTGTAACAGCAGCGAAATCGCTCGCAGCAGGCGGGGCAATTGTGCTTGCATGGGATGACCGCGAAGAGGCGCGCCAAGATGCGGCCAAAGAAGGCGTAAGCCTTGCCGATCTTTCGCAGTGTAATTGGAGTGAAATTAGCGCCCTTGTTCTCTCGCCAGGCGTGCCACATATTTTGCCAGAGCCGCATTGGACCGCGAATATGGCTAATGCGGCCAATGTTCCGATTATTTGCGATATCGAAATCTTCGCGCGCGAAGTCAACGCGCGTGCCAAAGATAGCCGTCCTAAAATCATTGCGATTACAGGCACAAATGGAAAATCTACAACAACAGCGCTTATCGGTCATACGTTGTCGGCATGTGACCGCGCGGCGCAAATTGGCGGCAACATCGGGCGCGGCGTTTTAGATTTAGATGACATGCATGCTGGCATGACATATGTGATCGAACTTTCATCATATCAATTAGAACGCGCGCCGTCTCTAAAGGCAGACGTAGCCGTGTTCTTAAATCTATCGCCAGATCATTTGGATCGTCATGGGGATTTAAAAGGGTATCAAGCGGCGAAACGCAATATTTTCAATAATCAAATACCCTCTGATACGGCTATTATTGGGGTGGATGATAAAGAGGGACAAAAGCTCTGCACGGCTATGAAAGCCAAAAACAATCGCAGAGTTGTTCCCATTTCAGGACGTAAATCTTTGGGTCGCGGTGTCTGCGCGATTAAAGGAAAACTCTATTGCGCCGTTGACCGCAAAGTCACCGAGATCGCAGATTTGACTCAAGCACAAGCTTTGGAAGGCAGCCATAATTGGCAAAATGCCGCTGCTGCTTATGCCGCTGTGAAAGCTATAGGCGTTACGCCCGCGAAAATCGGCCCAGGAATCTTAAGCTTTGGGGGACTTGCGCACCGCATGGAAACAATCGGCGTTGTTGGTCCTGTTCGTTATGTGAATGATAGCAAAGCCACCAATGCAGATGCCGCGCGTCAGGCCTTAGCAGCATATAAAAATATTTATTGGATCGCAGGCGGAAAAGCCAAAGAGGGCGGAATTGAGCCTCTCAGTGATTTATTCCCTAATATCACGCGGTGTTACCTCATAGGCGATTCCGCCGATGATTTTGCCAAGACTTTATCTCAGCATAAAGTTTCCCACAAAATATCGGGCGACTTGCAGGCAGCCATACTTTGCGCAACTAAAGACGCGCTCGCCTCGCGCGGTGAAAGCCCGATTATTTTACTGTCCCCAGCTTGTGCTAGTTTTGACCAATTTTTAAATTTCGAGGTTCGCGGCGATGCGTTTCGCGCAACAGCAGGCGAAATCATTGCGCTTTTCGAAAACGAAAAGAAAAAGGGCGCTGCTGCATGATTTCTGCGGCGATACATCCGTCGCGCACTAACCGTTCGCCGCTATTTGAATGGTGGCGTAGCGTTGATCATATCACCCTAAGCTTTTTAATTTGTTTGCTCGCAGCGGGACTTGTCCTTTCAATGGGAACATCCCCAGCGGCCTCAGCCCGCCTAGAACTCTCTAATCCATTTAATTTTTTATATCGCCATGCAGTATTCGCGGGGCTGGGCCTGTCTGGGGCCATATTCATTTCGATTATGGGGCCAACCTTTGCGCGCCGTGTCGGGATTTTAGCGCTGCTTGGCTCTGTTGCAGCTATGATAGCGGTGAGTTTTATCGGTTACGAAGTTAAAGGCGCACAGCGTTGGCTTCGTATTGGATCTTTTGGCTTACAGCCCTCTGAGTTTGCAAAGCCGGCCTTTATCGTCTTTGCCGCATGGATGTTCTCCATGAAAAAAAGAGAGCCCGGCTTGCCAGCAATGTGGATCGTATTGGCGGCCTATGCAGGGTTGATTTCTCTGTTAATTGGGCAACCAGATTTTGGGCAATCTTTTTTGCTCACCTTTAGTTTCGCGGCCGTGTTTTTCTTCGCGGGTCTGTCCCTAGGTTGGATGCTCTTCTTTATGGGGACGTCTTTGGTCGGTGTGGGTGCGGCTTACCTGGCGTTACCGCACGTAAAGGATCGTGTGAACCGCTTTTTAAATCCTGAATCTAATGACACATACCAGACAGACAAAGCGCTCGAAGCGATTGCAAATGGTGGATGGCTTGGCCGGGGGCCGGGTGAGGGAACAGTGAAAAATTCTGTGCCGGATATTCATACTGATTTTATTTTCGCAGCTACAGTCGAAGAATTTGGGTTTCTCATTACACTCGTTCTTATCGCGCTTTTAGCGGGCTTTGTGATGCGCGCGTTTCGTAACGCGCTAAAGCTTAATGACTATTTCTCACAGCTCGCGGTCGCAGGTTTAGCAACCATGATCGGCATGCAAATCGTGATTAACTTATTTGTGAATTTGAACATGGCGCCGCCCAAAGGGATGACGCTCCCGTTTATTTCTTATGGCGGCTCGTCCATGTTGGCGCTGTGTTTTTCAGCGGGACTGATTTTGGCGTTCACGCGTCATCGTCCAGGTGCTTATGGTTATGGCGACTAAAGCGCGCCCGTACTAAACGGTCAAATTCGCGTCAATTTTTCGCCGCATTCAAATTTTACATTGAAATTATAGACGGCTGATTTAGGTGTGCGGGATGAATTTTATATCGGGTGATAATTAATGCCTCGCCTTTTAATGGCGGCGGGCGGAACGGGCGGACATATGTTCCCCGCGCAAGCATTGGCGGAATGCCTCTCCTCGCAAGGTTGGGATATCGCCATGATTACGGATGCGCGCGGGCGTAAACACGCGGGCAAAATTCCTGCCGATCCGATTATCGAAGTGGCTGCTGCCACGATCTCTCCGCGCCGTCCGATCAAAGCTGTTGGCGGAATGTTGAAGCTGGCGAAAGGCACGCGGCAGGCTAAGGCTTTCATCCGAGACTTTAAACCAGATGTCGTCGCAGGTTTTGGCGGCTATCCCGCTTTCCCCGCTATGCGCGCCGCGCAAAGCCTAGGCATTCCAACGGTTCTGCATGAGCAAAACGCAGTGCTTGGGCGAGTGAATCGTGTGTTCGCTGCCAAAGCGAACGTGATGGCGTCAGGGTTCGAAGCATTAGGGAAATGTCCTGACGGGGCTAACCATGTCTATGTGGGTAATCCTCTGCGGGAGCAAATTGCTAGCGCCATTCCGAAAGCTTACGCCGCACCGAGAGCAGGTGAGGATATCCATCTTTTCATCACAGGTGGAAGTCTCGGCGCGCGCCTTTTATCTGAAACGATACCGCAAGTGATTGCAGCTCTCCCGCAAGATCTTCGAAGGCGCCTTGTCGTCGTGCAACAAACCCGTAAAGAGAGCCTTGATTTCGCGAGGGGTATTTATGCGGACGCAAATATACGCGCCACATGCGAGCCATTTTTCGATGATATCCAAACACAACTCGCCAGCGCGCATTATGTGCTTGCACGGGCAGGGGCGTCATCCGTGTCTGAAATTGCGGCGATGGGCAAGCCATCGCTTTTCGTCCCGCTCGCCATTGCCATGGATGACCATCAGAGCGCGAATGCTTTGGCGCTAAAAAACCTTGAAGCTGCCGATATTTTGCCTGAATCAGAGTTTACGGTAGAGACTGTAAAAAATACTCTGATTGCAAGATTAAGTGATTCTAAATGGCTAGAGCGCGCTGCCGCGAATGCCAAACAGGCCGCCCGTCTTGACGCCACCCAAGCTTTAGCCGATTTGGTTATCGCTGCCGCGAAATAAAAAGAAAAGATTATGCCGCCAAAACTACCCCAACTCGGTTCCGACGTCGCCGCACCCATCATTAACTTGCCGTTTGAACCGGGCGCGATACATTTTATCGGCATAGGCGGTATCGGCATGAGCGGCATTGCCGAAGTGATGATTAATTTGGGCTATACGGTCCAAGGATCAGACATGCGCGAGAACCCAAATGTGTCTCGTCTTCGTGGTCTGGGCGCAAAAATTTATATAGGACAAAAGGCAGAGCAAGTTCACGGCGTTGGCGCGATTGTCATGTCGTCAGCCATCAAAGCGGATAATCCTGAATTAGTTGAAGCGCGTAAACGCTCTATTCCCGTCGTGCGCCGCGCGGAAATGCTGGCTGAGCTCATGCGCCTGAAATGGGCTGTGGCTGTAGGCGGAACGCATGGCAAGACAACGACGACGACAATGATTGCGGCGCTGCTCGAAGGCGGCGGTCTTGATCCGACGGTGATTAACGGCGGGATTATTAATGCCTATGGCTCCAATGCCAAGCTCGGTTTGGGCGACTGGATGGTGGTTGAGGCAGATGAGTCGGATGGTTCGTTCCTGAAACTCTTCGCGACGATTGCGATTGTGACAAACATCGATCCCGAGCATATGGAGCATTACGGTAATTTCGATGCGTTGCGGGCAGCGTTTGATAACTTCGTCGAGAACCTGCCGTTCTATGGATTTGCTGTACTGTGTATCGACCACGCCGAAGTTCAGGCCTTAGTCAGCCGCGTCACGGATCGCCGCGTGATTACGTATGGGTTTAATCCGCAAGCAGATGTACGCGCTGAAAACTTACAGCTCGAACCGACAGGCTCTCGTTTTGATGTGGTCTTTCAAGGGGGCGAGGGCGAGCCTGAGACTTGGGCGAATTTATTCCTTCCAATGGCGGGCAAACATAATACGCAAAATGTCCTCTCGGCGATTGCAGTCGCGCGGGAGCTAGGCCTAACGGAAGACCAAGTCCGCACTGGGCTTGATGGATTTGGAGGCGTGAAGCGCCGCTTTACGCATATTGGCGATTGGAACGGCGTTACGATCATTGACGATTATGGTCATCACCCGGTTGAAATTTCTGCCGTCCTGCAAGCCGCGCGGCAAGTCGCGAAGGGGCGCGTTCATGCTGTCGTACAGCCGCACCGCTATACGCGCCTTGAAGATTTATTCGAAGAGTTTTGCACCTGTTTTAATGACGCGGACGCGGTCTATGTCGCCGATGTTTACGCAGCAGGCGAAGAGCCGATTGAGGGCATAAGCGGGCCTGACCTTGTAAGTGGTCTTGGCGGACACGGGCATAAAAGCGCGGTGTCGATCACCAAAGACAACCTCGCGGCGACGCTCCATCCGAACCTACAAGAAGGCGACTTGGTCGTGTTCTTGGGGGCTGGCGACATTACCTATTGGGCCGCTGATTTGGCCACTAATCTTGAACGGGCGCTCGGCGCTATATGAGTTTACTAAGCCGACTTCCTGCTGTTCGCGGTAAGCTGTCTGAAAATGTCAGCCTCGCGCCCTATACATGGTTTCGCGTTGGCGGCGCGGCAGATGCGTTTTTTATCCCGCAGGATGAAGCCGATCTGGCACATTTCCTCTCGTCAACGCCTGACGATATTCCTGTTCATGTGCTGGGCGTTGCGTCCAATACGCTTGTTCGTGACGGCGGCGTGCGCGGCGTGGTTATTCGCCTTGGGCCAAGTTTTTCCAAAGTCACCGTAGATGGCCTGACAATCACAGCAGGTGCAGGAACGCTCGATAGCAAACTCGCCAAAGAAGCCGCGAAGGCGGGCATAACGGGCCTTGAATTTTACGCAGGCATCCCTGGCACAGTGGGCGGGGCTTTGCGGATGAATGCAGGCTGTTATGGCGGCGAGACGAACGACGTGGTCAAAGAGATCATTGCGGTTGATCGGCGCGGGAGGCGGCAAGTCAAGAGCCTTGCCGATATGGAGTACAGCTACCGTCATAGCGGCGCGGCGAGTGATTTAATTTTCACGCGGGCTGTATTCGAGGGCCGTAAGGATGACCCCGAAACCATCAAGGACCGCATGAACGCGATTACATCACGCCGCGAAGAGAGCCAGCCGATTCGTGAAAAGACAGGTGGTTCGACGTTTAAAAATCCTGACCCAAATCAATCAGGCGGACGCGGCGCGTGGCAAGTGATCGACGCCGCTGGCGGGCGCGGCTTTAAAGTTGGCGGCGCGCAAATGAGCGAGAAGCATTGTAATTTTATGATAAACACAGGCGAGGCGTCGGCGGCTGATATTGAAACATTGGGCGACACGATTCGTGATATGGTGAAAACGTCTCAAGGTGTTGATCTTGAGTGGGAAATCAAACGTCTCGGCGAAAAGCATTTAGGCGAGAAGGTTTAGTCATGGCGGCAAAACGCGTAGCAGTTTTACTCGGCGGCATGTCGCCTGAACGTGATGTCTCGTTGGTAACGGGCGAGGCCATCGCCACGGCCCTCACTGAAGACGGTTATGACGTGACAAAAATTGACGCCGCGCCGAATCTCTGGGAGCAGCTTCACGCCGCTGATCCTGATGTGGTGGTCAATGCGCTCCACGGGGAATGGGGCGAAGATGGCCGCGTGCAGGGCGTGCTTGATTTATTCGGCGCGCCTTATTCCCACAGCGGCGTGATGGCATCGGCCCTAGCGATGGATAAACACCGCAGCAAAGCTGTCCTCGCGGCGGCGGGGATTACTGTGCCTGAAGGCACGCTCGTGTCGCGCGTTGAAGCGGCCCAATCCCACGCCCTCGAAGCGCCTTATGTGATTAAACCCAATGCGCAAGGTTCTAGTGTCGGAGTTTATATTGTGGCCGAAGGCGATGAGCCGCCTGCCGAAATGGCTGCGAATGAACATATGGGCGATTATGTTTTGGCCGAAAAATTCGCGCCAGGTCGTGAACTAACGGTCTCTGTGATTGGCGACAAAGCGCTCTGCGTGACGGATATCATCCCGCAAACTGAGTGGTATGACTATGAAGCCAAATATCAAGACGGCGGTTCGATGCATGTCGTGCCCGCCGATATTCCCGATATTGTACGCGATACGTGCATGACGTGGGCGCTCTTGGCGCATCAAACGCTGGGGTGCCGAGGTGTAACGCGGTCAGATTTCCGCTATGATGACACAAATTCAAAAGTTTCTGAAAACTTAAGCGATATCGTAAACAAAATCGTAATGCTTGAGATCAATACTCAACCAGGAATGACTCCCACTTCGCTTGTTCCGGAACAAGCGGCGTATATGGGAATGTCTTTTAACCAGCTATGCTGCTGGATGGTTGAGGATGCTACATGGCCGCGATAGGACGAAACCGTTCTTTGAAACCTAATAGAGTAAGTTCGCTTAAACCTGGTTTGAGCGGGGCGAAGCATGTGCGAAATATGATGTCGGCAAAAATGCGCGGTTCAACTTATACAAAAGGTGCAGCTTTCCGGTTTTGGGGCAGTTTGTCCCTTTTGATTTTTGCTATTATGTTCTCGGCAATGTGGCTGGGCGGGTTTCTACCTAATGTTCAACAAGCGGGGCAGGACTTTACGCGCAACCGTCTTATGTCCGCAGGCTTTGTCGTGGACCGTATTGACGTTATGGGCGAAGGGCGTTTGCGTGAAGAAGACGTCAAAGCGGCGTTGCAAATTGAAACGGGTGATTATTTATTCGGTACTGACTTGAAAGAAGCCAAGACGCGTGTGGAGAGCCTAAGCTGGGTTGATGATGCTCTTGTTCGGCGGTTATGGCCAAACCGTATCGTTGTGCAAATTATTGAGCGTGAACCTTTTGCGCTTTGGCAGGTGAATGGTCAAGTAAGGCTTGTAGACGCCAATGGTATTGCAATTGTAGATGCGGATCCTTTGCAGTACACGCAATTACCTCTTGCTGTTGGGGTAGGTGCTGCGACTGCTGCGCCTGAAATTCATAAGATGCTTGCTGGCTATCCCGAAATTTTTAACCGCGTAAACGCACTTGTATATGTGAATGAAAACCGCTGGGATGTTTTAATTAATGACCGTGCTCAAAAAATAAAACTGCCAGCTGATAATGCCAGTAAAGCGCTTGAAGCTGTGTTAAGTCTACATGCAGCAACGCAAATTTTAGATCGGCAAATTGCCGTGATTGATATGCGCTTGCCTGACCGTGTTTCTCTAAGCGCTATGCCTTCTGAAACTGTTATGCCGTCAGATCGCGCCTAATATGATTTTGAGGGGTGGTCAAAAGCGCAGCGAAACATCGGCTGTTTTGGATATCGGATCCAATAAGGTTGTTTGCCTGATTGGACAACAAGATCCGAATATGGGCGTGCGCTTAATCGGCGAAGGTTTTGGGGTTAGCGAAGGCCTTAAGGGCGGCGTTGTTGTTAATATGGAAGCCGCTGAGCATGGAATCCGTACCGCCGTTCAAAAAGCAGAACGACAAGCGGGCGTTGGTATCCAATCTATTGCTGTAAATGTATCGACACGATCACTACGGTCCCAACATATTAATGTTCAAACGCAATTCGCTAGCGGTGAAGTTGCCGATAGAGATTTGCAACGGGTCATAAATTCATCTCTGTCCGAAACGTCTCAGCCAGATGAAGCGATTATTCATGCGATTCCTATGGATTATACTGTCGATGACGAACAAGGCATTCGAGAACCGCGGGGCATGTATGGCTCTAGCTTGGGCGTTGATATGCATTTTGTTATGGCGGGCATAGGACCGTTGCGGAATTTGGCGCATTGCGTAGAGCGTTGCCATTTACGTATTAGCTCAGCAACGGTTTCGCCTTATGCGGCGGGTATGTCTGTTTTGACCGATGATGAAAAAGACCTAGGCGTAACCGTGATTGACATGGGCGACGGCATTACGACCACGGCAGTCTTTCGGGACAATATTTTAGTGTATGTTGATGCGCTCCCAGTGGGGGGGAAATCTGTGACGAGTGACATTGCACGTGGTTTGATGACGCCTATTGAGGCGGCTGAGCGGATAAAGATGATTTATGGTTCGGCGTTACATGGGCGTGATGACGACCAATTTATGATCCCATGCCCGCCTATGGGGGCGAGTGATATCTTGTGCCATCAACCAAAATCTCTTTTAACCTCGATTATTCGCTCTCGCGTAGAAGAGATGTTCGAGCTTGTTCATCACCGTATGTTGGATGCGGGGTTGGAGGCTTATGCAGGTCGCCGTGTGGTTCTTACGGGAGGCGGCGCGCAGTTAAATGGCGTGCCAGAAGTTGCTGAACAAATTTTAAATAAACGTATCCGCGTAGGACGTCCACATGGCGTTTTAGGGCTTAAAGATATTCTTTCTGGTCCTGACATGGCAGTGGCAACGGGATTGTTAAAAATGCAGTTTGAGCAACAAGCTGAAGCGATATCTGGCCCGCCAGATTTGTCTGGTCGGCGTTACCGTCAACGCCGATATACAGGCGGCTTTATGGGACGGTCTTTACAGTGGATGCGGGAAAACTTTTAAATTCTTAACGAATTTACACTTTGGTTAACACCTGCTTAACCGAATTCGCCCACAGTTAAACGGTAATCAAACCATCGTAGCTGGATGTCCCAATGAGTATTTCACTTTCACTTCCAAAATCTGTCGAACTTAAACCACGTATTGTTGTTATTGGTGTCGGCGGCGCAGGCGGAAACGCTGTTAATAATATGATCAACTCGGGCCTTGATGGCGTTGAGTTTATTGTTGCGAATACAGACGCGCAAGCTCTTAGCCTTTCTAAAGCGGATCGCCGTATTCAAATGGGCGGGACGATCACTGAAGGCCTCGGCGCTGGAATGCGTCCCGAAGTGGGCGAGCAATCTGCTGAAGATAGCCTTGAAGAAATTTTAGAACATCTTGATGGCGCGCATATGTTATTTGTCGCGGCTGGTATGGGCGGCGGTACAGGCACGGGTGCTGCGCCTGTTATCGCGCAAGCCGCTCGTGAGCGTGGTATCTTGACGGTTGCGATTATCACTAAACCGTTCCAGTTTGAAGGATCACGCCGCATGAAGCTTGCAGAAGCGGGTATCGAAAAACTGCAAGGTTGCGTTGACACGCTTATCACAATTCCAAATCAAAACCTTTTCCGCGTCGCGACAGAGCAAACGACAATGTCAGATGCTTTTGCGATGGCCGACGAAGTGCTACATTCTGGTGTTCGCGGTATTACAGATCTTATGGTTGTTCCGGGACTTATTAATCTGGACTTTAACGATGTTCGCACCGTTATGGACGAAATGGGTAAAGCCATGATGGGGACAGGCGAAGCCACAGGCGAGCGCCGGGCTATTGAAGCGGCTGAAAGCGCTGTTTCTAATCCTTTGCTTGATGATGTTTCGCTCAAAGGCGCACGCGGTGTGTTGATTAATATTACAGGAGGCGGCGATCTAACGCTTTACGAAGTAGATGAAGCGGCTAGCCTTATTCGCGGTCAGGTTGATGAAGATGCCAATATCATTGTTGGTTCTGCGCTTGATCCTGATCTTGACGGCATTGTGCGTGTTTCTGTTGTGGCAACTGGGGTTGGTTCTGATGGCGTGAGAAAAGCGCCGCCGGCAAGGCGTTCGCCTGCGCGCGAAGAGATCGCTCCAGCCGCCTTTGTAGCCGCTGAAGCGCCTGCTACAGAAGAAAAGCGCCCGCATATTGAAGGGATTACAGATCAACATACGGTTAAGCCTGTTGAATCTATGCCAACGCTTCCGCCTATGCCAGTTGCGGCTGAGCGCCCAGTAATGCCGCGTCCTGCTGCGGCTCATGCGTCAGCTGCTTTGCAGCCACAAGAAACACCGCGCCCGCAAATGCCCGTAAAGCCGCAAAATGTTGTGCGTAATACATTTGGTATTTTTGGGCGTCGTAAAAAAGCTGCGCCAATTCCTGCGCCTGTTGAGCGTAGGGCGCCGCCTGTTGCGCCGCGTCCATCGCTAAATCAAACAGGAGAATTGTTCGGGGATAATATGGAAAATGAACTGGAAATTCCAGCGTTCCTGCGGCGTCAAAATCGCTAAAAGCTCTTTGCATAATTGTAATCATAAAGAACGCTAGTTTTGCTAGCGTTTTTTTTCTATTTCACTTGTGGATATTTAAAAACTGTAATTTACCAATTTGTAACGAGACGAAACAAAGGGAAACATGGCTTTTATTGTGTATGAAAATTGCAAAGCTTAACTTTAGTTTTATAAACCGCCCAATGTGTGATCCGATATGAATCTAGTAAGACGTCAATCTACGTTAAACGCACCGATCATGTGTGCCGGTGTCGAGCTGCATGGAGGTGAGCAAAGACGTCTTGTTATGCGCCCAGCGCCTATTGATGCGGGACTGGTCTTTGTCCGTACGGATGTAACAGACAGATCAAATCACATCCCGGTTCGGCCCGAAGCCGTTGTGAATGTTAAAAACTGTACGACGCTTGGCAATGTGGCGGGCGTTAAGGTCTCAACAATCGAACATTTACTCGCAGCCTTATCCGCCAGCGGCATTGATAATTTATATATTGATGTTGATGGTCCAGAATTACCTGCCTTAGATGGAAGCGCTGAGCCATATTTGAAGCTAATCGAGCAGGTCGGTATTATTCGCCAAGAGGCAAAACGGCGTTATATTCGTGTCTTAAAGCCTGTGGAAGTTATATTAGGTGAAAGTAAGGGTTGGATTGAACCATGCACACATCTTGAGCTGGATGTGAGTATTGATTTTGCTGATAAAGCTATTGGTCGCCAACGTGTGCAAATTGCCCCAGATGTACGGGCTTTTCGCGAAAGATTGGCATCTGCACGCACATTTGCACGTCTACATGAAGTCGCAGCGTTACAAGCGGCGGGGCTCTCTAAGGGAGGGTCACTTGAAAATGCTGTTGTCGTGGATGATGGTCGTATCTTAAATCCCGAAGGATTGCGTTTTGATGATGAGTTCGTGCGTCATAAAGCTTTGGATTTATTGGGTGACCTTTACCTCGGTGGACCCATTCTTGCGCGTGTTACAACTATACGCGGCGGCCATGCGCTTAATCATGCTTTGCTACTCGCTTTATTCGCTAATGCCGAGAGTTGGCGCTATGAATCGGTTGCAGGTACAGATTTAACGGCGTTTGCCCCCGTAAAAGCGAAATCTGACCTCGCTTCTGCACAAGCCTAACCTTTTTCTCACTTTTCCCCTGCGCATTTCTCGTCTAGGACATCGTTAGGAATAAGCGCGATTCAAAGCGTTTGAAAGTTTTGGTGGTATCATGCGAAATATCTCGACGAAATTAACTCTAATGACAGGTATGGCTATCTTGTTAACCGGCTGCGCCAGTTTTGGCGGCGGCAGTAAAGAAAAGCTTGCCTATGTTGAGCGACCAGCCGAACAAATTTATAATGGCGGCTTCGACAGCATGGAAAAAAGAGATTGGGAAAAAGCCAAGCTTTATTTTCAAGAAGTCGAACGACAGCACCCCTTTTCGAAATGGGCGCGGCGAGCCATGTTGATGACGGCTTATGCGCATTACCGTGGAGCTGATTACGAGGATGCGGTTGCCACGGCGCAGCGTTTCATTAGCCTTCATCCTGGTAATGAAAGCACACCTTACGCGCATTATTTGATCGCTATGTCTTATTACGACCAAATTTATGATGTGGGCCGAGATCAGGCGACAACTGTAAACGCCGAATCAGCTTTGCAACAGGTTGTGCGTCGTTACCCTGAAAGTGATTATGCGCGCGATGCTCGTCTTAAGCTAGAGCTTACGCATGACCATTTGGCCGGTAAAGAAATGAGCATTGGCCGTTTTTACTTGAAAGATAATCAACACTTATCAGCAATCGGTAGATTTAAAAACGTTGTACGTGATTATGAAACAACAGCTCATACTGAAGAGGCTTTGCACCGCTTAGTTGAAAGTTATGTGGCTTTGGGCATCATTGGTGAAGCTAAAATGGTGGCATCTGTTTTGGGACACAATTACCCGAGCAGCGAATGGTATCACGATAGCTATGACCTTCTCGCAGAAATTGGCGTAAGCGTTGATGACGAAGTTAATAAGCCTCGTGATAAAGGTTATTGGCGGCGTTTGCAGGAACGTTTGTTCTAGGAGGCTCTGTGCTTAGCGCTCTCTCTATCCGAAACGTAGTTTTGATTGAGGCGCTTGACCTTGATCTTGATAACGGTCTGACAGCTTTAACGGGCGAAACAGGCGCGGGTAAATCTATTATATTAGATGCCTTAGGGATGGCGACGGGTGCGCGCTCCGACAGGGGGCTTGTGCGCTCTGGTGCTGACCGGGCGCAATGTACGGCCGTATTTGATATTTCAGAAAGTCACGCTGCGTGGGATATCCTAGAAGCCGCTGATTTTGACGTCGACAAAAAAGATAGCCTAACACTGCGCCGCCGCGTTGGTGCGGATGGCCGAAGTAAAGCCTTTATCAATGATGTACCTGTTGGGGTTAAGCTGCTCTCGGAAGTTGGGAGTTTGCTGCTAGAGGTGCATGGGCAACATGATGGCAGGGGATTGCTTGATCCAAATTCCCATATTCAAATGCTTGATAATTTTGGCGGTTATGACAACGCTAAAAGGGCCGTTGCAAAGTCGTTTAAAGCGTTAAAGACGGCGCAAAATGCGATCGACGCGCTGACATCTCGTCGTGATAAAGCTAATGAAGATCGTGATTTCCTAACGCATGCCATTGCTGAACTTGACCGTCTTGATCCGCAAGCGGGCGAAGAAGAAGCTCTGGCGACGGAGCGCCGTTTTCTACAAGGGGCAGAAGGGGCGTTAGCGGAATTAACCCAAGCGCAAAATGCCTTGGGTGAAGACGGTGCCTTTGAAACGCGCTTGGCCTCCGCGCTTAGCGGAATTGAACGCGTTAAAGATAAGATCGGCGAAGGTAGCTTAGCGGGTGAACGCTTGGTTGAGGCAGCTATAGCCCTTGAAAAAGCGATGCTTGAAACCGAAGAAGCCCGCCATGCGGTAGCCGATGCCGCCGCAGGGTTTAATGTGCAGCCCGGAGAACTCGACCGCGTAGAGCAGCGCCTTTTTGCGCTAAAGGCGGCGGCACGAAAATATGGCGTTGATGTCGATACTCTCAGTGAAGAGCGTAATAAATTCGTTTCCGAATTAGAGGCCATAGATAATGTAGAAGCCGATGTGGCCGCCGCGCAAAAAGCCCTTACTGAAGCCGAAGCGCAGTTTGAAAAAGCCGCGAGTGCTTTAACTAACGCGCGTATCAGCGCAGCACGCAAACTTGAAAAATCTGTCCTTACAGAACTGCCGCCGCTTAAAATGGAACGAGCTCAGTTCGAGGTGGATTTTGAAAATTGCCCGCCAACTGCGAGCGGCGTGGATAAGGTTAGGTTTAACGTATCGACCAACCCTGGCACGGCCATGGGGGCGCTGGATAAGATCGCGTCGGGCGGAGAAATGGCACGGTTTGCCTTGGCGATCAAAGTCGCGCTTGCTGGCCGCAATGAAGCTGTGATGGTATTTGATGAAGTTGACCAAGGGGTCGGCGGGGCCGTGGCCGATGCGGTGGGTAAACGTCTGGCTAAGCTTGCGAAACACGCGCAAGTCTTTGTGGTCACTCATAGCCCGCAGGTTGCGGCCAGTGCTACGTCGCAATTCCGCATTGAAAAATCATCTAGCGGCAGCACAACTACGACACATGTGACGCGCGTGGATGATGATGCCCGCGAAGAAGAAATTGCCCGTATGCTCGCGGGTGAAACCGTAACGCAAGAGGCTCGCGCAGCGGCCCGTCAATTAATGCAGGCTTCATGACTGAAAAATTAAACGAAACAGACGCAAAAAACCGCTTAGCTTTCCTCGCGCAAGAAATTAAAGCCTCCGATGCGCTCTATTATCAAGACGATGCACCCGTCTTAACGGACGCGCAATATGATGCGCTGCGGCGTGAAAACCTCGCGCTCGAAGCTGAATTTCCGCATTTGATACGCTCTGATAGCCCCTCGAAATCCGTGGGCGCGACGCCTTCGGGGAAGTTTGGGAAAGTCTCTCACAGCGTGCCCATGCTCTCGTTGGATAATGCGTTTTCTGCCGAAGATGTTGATGACTTTGCCGCAAAGATAAAACGGTTTTTGAATCTCCCTGATGACACCGTCATTGAATTTACTGCCGAACCGAAAATTGACGGATTGTCTGCGGCGGTGCGTTATGAAAATGGTAAACTCGTGCAAGGCGCAACGCGCGGCGACGGCAAAGTCGGCGAAGACGTGACGGCTAATCTCGCGACGGTGATGAATATCCCAAAAGTGCTCACAGGCGAGTTCCCTGATATCGTTGAAGTGCGCGGCGAGGTCTATATCGACCATTCTGATTTTGACGCGATGAACGAACGGCAAATCGCGGCAGGCAAAGACGCTTATAAAAACCCTAGAAATGCGGCGGCGGGTTCGCTTCGGCAGATTGATCCAAATCTAACAGCGCAGCGTCCGCTAAAGTTTTTTGCCTATACGTGGGGCGAGATCAGTGAACCGTTTGCTGAGACTCAAATGCAGGCGGTCCAAGCCTTTGAGGATTGGGGTTTTTCTATCAACGCAGACATGAAATTGCATAAAAGCGCGGCCGAAATGGTGGCGCATTATGATGATATTTCCGCCAAGCGCTCTGGCCTTGGTTATGATATTGACGGCGTGGTTTACAAGGTCAATGATCTGGCGTTGCAGGATCGCCTTGGGTTTGTGTCTCGCGCTCCGCGCTGGGCGATAGCGCATAAATTCCCTGCTGAGAAAGCCATCACAACGATTGAAGCGATTGACATTCAAGTTGGTAAAACAGGCGCTCAAACGCCTGTCGCGCGCCTCTCGCCGATCACGGTTGGCGGCGTTGTTGTGTCTAATGCCACGCTGCATAATGAAGACGAAATTATCCGTCTTGGCATAAAAGTTGGCGATACAGTTGAAATTCAACGCGCGGGCGATGTTATCCCGCAAGTGCTTCGGGTTGTAAAAGACGGCGGCGGCGAAACGTTCACAATTCCTGATACATGCCAAGAGTGCGGCGCGCCAGCGACGCGGGCCGTTGATGAAAAAACAGGCCGTGTTGATGTCGTTAAACGCTGCACCAATGGATTGTCTTGCCCCGCGCAAGCCGTTGGCGGATTAAAACATTTTGTGTCGCGCGCAGCTTTTAATATGGACGGATTTGGATCCAAACAAATCGAAATGTTTTTCGAGGAAGGCTATATCAAAGAGCCTGCTGATATTTTTACGCTGGAAGCCCGCAATGGTGAGATCAAGCTTGAAACTCGCGAAGGCTTTGGGGCGACGAGCGCGAAAAATATATTTGCGGCGATTAACGCGCGGCGAAGCGTGGATTTTGATAAATTCCTCTATTCATTAGGCCTACGCCATGTCGGGCGGGGGAATTCTAATTTGATTTCGCGGCATTATTTGTCATGGGATAAATTCATTGCTGCGGTCGATAAAATAGAAGATGAAACGTCGCCTGCTTATCAAGAGTTCCTCGGGATTGACGGTATCGGGACAGCAGCAGCCGATTCGCTATTCGGGTTTTTGAAAGATGAAAAGACATGGCCTCTTGTCGCTAACCTTCTTAAACATGTTACCATCATACCTGCCACGCCGCCGTCAAATGACAGCCCCGTAGCGGGCAAGACGGTTGTGTTCACGGGCAAGCTAGAGAAATTTTCGCGCGACGAAGCCAAAGCCAGAGCCGTAAGCCTTGGCGCAAAAGTTTCGGGTAGTGTGTCTGCCAAGACGGATATCCTCATCGCAGGGCCGGGCGCAGGGTCGAAATTGAAAAAAGCGACCGATCTGGACGTGCAAACAATGACCGAAGATGAATGGCTCGAATTTATTAGCTGACTGTGTTACGGGCGCGTCATGCTTTTCGTTAATCCACATTTATCTATCCCGCTCCATGAGATCGAATTCACCGCTATACGCGCGCAAGGTCCGGGCGGGCAAAATGTAAATAAGGTCGCGAGTGCGATTCATTTGCGCTTTGATATCAAAGCCAGTGATAGCCTTAATGAAGGACAAAAAGCCCGAGTGTTGGCTTTCCGTGATAGTCGAATCACGCGCGACGGCGTTATCGTGATTAAGGCGCAAAGACACCGAAATCAGGATCGCAATCGCGAAGACGGCTTGCAGAGACTGGCTGATATTTTAGGAAAAGCGCTAAAAGTGCTGCCCACGCGCCGCGCCACACGTCCGTCATTCGGATCTGTAAAGCGCCGCCTCAAGAAAAAGTCAGAACGCAGCGCGACAAAAGCTCTTAGGGGACGGGTTAGTCGAGATGACTAATAACGCAGGCTAGTGTGTTATTTTCCGTAAATTTGAATTAAATTCTGCCATAAGCTCACGTTTTTCTTGATCAGGCTCCTCGGAAAGACAGCTGTCAATTTGTTTTGCAATAAGTTCGTTCAGCTCTTTGTTATTTTGTGACATCACGCTTAATAATACATTGGAGAATATTACGGGGCAACTTTGTTGCGGCAGAACTTGCCCGGCAGTGTTGCTGTACTGTTCAAACAATTTTTGTCTAAGTTGAGACTCCGGCATTGTATTGTGTAACCGTAGTGCAGTACTTGTTAGCAAAACCGAAATTTCATTTCCTGTGAATTTGCAATTTTCGTGTTTTGATTCGTCATAAAGCGTAGGGTTTAATATTACGGCTATTTTGTCTGAATCTAATTTTGAGAGATATGTATTCATAACAAGAGACGAAGATGACGTCATTAACATGCCGCAACTATCCTCGTGCTTAGCAAATTCACTGTGAATCTTATTTGTCTCAAATTGAATATCTGTGAGAGTTTTAATGAACGCATCAACCTCGTATGGCGTTAATTCAAAATCATTCATATCCTTGAAATCAGACATCAATGATACACAGTGGTCAGCGCTCGCGTAGGCTCTTGGGTGCACATCAAAACATGATGCTCTATCATTGTTTGATGTTGTGCAGCTTGATAAAAAGATTGCAGTTATTGCGAATGAGAGAATGTGCTTCATTGATTAGACATAAGAATTGTTTTCCATTGTTCAAGTTCCAACAATAGCACTTGAAGCCCTGCTTTATTTCGGCTAGTAGCGGCGCAAAGTTGGGCTCTACACCTATGTGGGGCTTGTTTTATCTATAAAATGGAGGCCCCGATGGCTGTCCCAAAAAGTAAAATTTCAAATTCACGCCGTGGCATGCGCCGCGCTCATGACCGTCTGACTGCGTCTAACTACGTTGAAGACAAGCAGAGCGGCGAACTTCGCCGTCAGCACCACATTGATCTTAAGTCCGGCACATACCGTGGCCGTCAGGTTCTGCCCCCTAAAGATTAATCACGCGCACTAAAATCGGAGAGCCCTATGGTTGAGATTGACACTATTTTCGCCCGGGAGATCCTCGATAGCCGTGGAAACCCGACATTAGAAGTCGACGTAAGCCTCTCTGACGGGGCTTTTGGTCGTGCAGCGGTTCCAAGCGGTGCGTCTACGGGCGCGCATGAGGCCGTTGAACTGCGTGACGGCGATAAGGGCCGTTATGGCGGCAAAGGCGTGATGAACGCCGTCGCGAATGTAAATACTGAAATCGCTGATACGCTTTATGGTTTGAACGCTGAGAATCAACGCGGCATTGACCAAATCCTTATTGATCTTGACGGAACGCCCAACAAAGCTCGTCTTGGCGCGAATGCGATGCTTGGCGTCTCTCTTGCGCTCGCGAAAGCCGTCGCCAACAGCCAGGGCGTCCCGCTTTACCGCTATGTCGGCGGATCAAATGCTTACACTTTGCCTGTGCCGATGATGAATATCATTAATGGCGGCGAGCACGCCGATAACCCCATCGACGTTCAAGAATTTATGATCATGCCTGTCGGCGCGCCTGATTTCCGTACTGCACTCCGTATGGGCGCAGAGATTTTTCACGCGCTGAAATCAAAACTCAAAGCCGATGGTCACAATACGAACGTGGGCGATGAAGGCGGTTTCGCGCCTGCTATCGGTTCGTCTGAAGACGCGCTTAAATATATCATGAGCGCAATCGAAGCGGCAGGCTATACGCCGGGCGAGGATGTCTTCCTCGCGCTGGATGTGGCGTCATCAGAATTTTACGAAGACGGGAAATATAATCTCAAAGGCGAAGGTAAGGTTTTGTCGTCCGAGGAGTTTGCCTCTTATCTCGAAAATCTCGTGGATCTCTTCCCGATTATTTCTATCGAAGATGGCATGGACGAAGACGACTGGGACGGCTGGGCTGCGTTGACGGACAAAATTGGACATCGTTGTCAGCTTGTCGGGGATGATCTGTTTGTGACGAACCCTAAGCGTCTCGCCAAAGGGATCGACAAAGGCATTGCGAATTCGATCCTTGTAAAAGTGAATCAAATCGGGACGCTTTCTGAAACGCTCGATGCGGTTGATCTTGCGCACCGCGCTGGCTTTACCGCTGTCATGAGCCACCGTTCAGGCGAGACGGCGGATACAACGATTGCTGATTTGGCAGTTGCAACAAATTGCGGACAGATCAAAACGGGTTCGCTTGCGCGCTCTGACCGTCTCGCGAAATATAACCAGCTCCTTCGTATCGAAGAGCAACTCGGCGAGATGGCGCATTACGCAGGACGTTCTGTCCTGCCGTAACCGCTTACGTTGGCAGTGTTTTCATCGCCAACAATACTGCTGCGCCGATAATAAAAATACCGCTTAAGGGGTTAATCATCCGCAAGGCAGCGCTATTCAGGCGCGCCTTAAGCGTGTCTGCGCCTAGGCCGTATGCCAACAAAAACGCACCATCTAGCGCCAAATAGGTCAGCGATAATATAATGAGTTGCGGCCAAAACGGCAGCTCCGCGCTGATGAACTGCGGGAAGAGCGCGGCGAAAAACACGATGGCTTTCGGGTTGCTAGCTGAGGTGAAAAACCCTTGCCGATATAGCGCTGCGCCGCTGATATCGGCGGCCTCCACGTCGGGCGCGAATTTCGTTTTAAATAAAAGCCGCACACCCAAATAAACCAAATAAGTCACGCCGCCCCATTTAATCGCGGTAAAGGCTTGGGGCGCGGATGTAATAAGGGCGGCCATGCCCAGTCCTGCCGCGAGCATTTGCAGCGTATTCGCCGAGAGGTCTCCTGCCGCTGTCGCCAGCGATCGCCGCGCGCCATAGGCAAGGCTATTGGAGAGCATCAAAATATGACTAATCCCTGGCGTTATAAGGAAGCCTAGCGCGAGCAGGACAAAGCCAAACCAAACATCAACCGTCATGTTGCTCTTTCATTTTTAGGTCTGTTATCTTTTAGGCCGTTATCTAGGCTACGACGCAAAAAGTTAATAAGCCGCTAACCAACTCAGCGTAGGCGTAGTTTATGGAGAGAGCCATACATATCTTAAAGGCGGTCTATGCCTTTCGGCGGCGCTGGCCGGTCGTCGGGCTTTGTATGTTCTATTTTTATCTCGCCTTTCATGCTTTTACGGGTAATCAGGGTTTTATGCGATGGGTGGATTATGAAGCCGATATAGTGAAAGCCAATGCGGAACTGACCGAGTTGAAATCACGTCGCGCTGCGTTGGAAACGCGAGCCGATGCGCTGCGCTCAACTGCGCTTGATCTTGATAGCCTTGACATCAAGGCCCGTGAAATGTTATTTATTTCGGATACGAATGAGTACACGATTTGGCTTGACGAAACGCCGTAATTTTTTGATACAGACTTAACTGCCTCTGTTTCGCCTGCAATATTTAATTTGTATACGAAATAAATAGAAAGTCTGTGTTATGGCGAAGTCGAAATCTCCTGCAAAATCAGCGTTTAAGACGGATAAAGCTGAACTGCTTCAGTATTATAAAGACATGTTATTGATCCGCCGCTTTGAAGAAAAAGCAGGGCAACTCTACGGCATGGGGCAAATCGCAGGATTTTGTCACCTTTATATCGGCCAAGAAGCCGTTGTTATTGGTTGCCGCGCGGGCATGAACGAGGACGATCAGATGATTACGGGCTACCGCGATCACGGTCATATGCTCGCCTGCGGCATGACAAGCCGAGGCGTGATGGCGGAACTGACAGGGCGTTCGGGCGGCTATTCGCGCGGCAAAGGCGGCTCTATGCATATGTTCAGCACGGATAAAAAATTCTACGGCGGCCACGGGATTGTTGGCGCGCAAGTACCGCTCGGCGCGGGGCTGGGGTTCGCCAATAAATATTTGGAAAACGGCGCGGTTAGCCTCGCCTTCTTTGGTGACGGCGCGTCCAATCAGGGTCAAGTCTATGAGACATTTAATATGGCCAAACTTTGGGATTTGCCCGTCGTTTTCGTGATTGAAAATAACCAATATGCGATGGGAACATCGGTTGAGCGCTCATCTGCGGAGACTGAGCTGTATAAGCGCGGGTCAAGCTTTGAGATCGAAGGCATGCAAGTGGACGGCATGAATGTCCTCGCCGTTCGTGACGCTGCTAAGAAGGCGATTAAGCACGCTCGAGACGGCAAGGGACCGATGATTTTGGAAATGAAAACTTACCGTTATCGCGGCCATTCTATGTCTGACCCTGCCAAATATAGATCACGCGACGAAGTGCAAAAAACACGCAGCGAACGTGACCCTATCGACAGTGTTAAAGCACGTCTTTTGGACGAAGGATGGGCGGATAATGACGCGCTGCGAGCGATGGATAAAGAGATCAAAGCCATTGTCGCTGATGCGGCAGAATTCGCGCAAACCAGCCCCGAACCTGATCCATCTGAATTATATACCGACGTGTTGCTGGAAGCCTAAATCTTGCAACTCGCGCAGTTAAATATCGCCCAAAGCGCCTATCCGATGGACGATCCGCGTATGGAGAGTTTCACGGGCCGTATTGATGCGATCAATGCGCTGTCGGATCGCTCCGAAGGGTTCATTTGGCGCCTGACGGATGGCGACGCAGAGGTGGACGGCGCGCTGAGCTTGCGTTTACCTGATGATGACAAGACCCTTGTGAATATGTCGGTATGGGCGTCAATTGAGGCGCTTTACGCTTTCATCTACAAAACGGCTCACGCGAAAGTCATGCAGGATAATCGCGCTAAATTCACGCCGCTTAAGAGCAATCATTATGTGCTGTGGTGGATTGAAGACGGTCATATTCCTGATCTTACCGAAGCGAAATCACGTCTGGATGATTTGCGCGCAAATGGGGCCAGCCCGAACGCGTTTACATTCAAATCACCATTTACATCGGGCGGTAATCCGCTGACTTCATTATTCCCGCAAAAGGATATTGCCTAATGGCTATCGAAATTAAAATGCCGGCCCTGTCTCCGACTATGGAGGAAGGCACACTTTCAAAATGGCTCGTGAAAAAAGGTGATACGATCACATCAGGTGATATTATTGCTGAGATTGAAACTGACAAAGCGACGATGGAGGTCGAGTCGATTGACGAAGGTGTCGTCGGTGATTTGTTAGTGGCGGATGGTACAGACAATGTGAAAGTCGGAACGGTCATTATGCGCCTTCTCGAATACGGAGAAGATGAAAGCGCGCTTGGCGCTGCGCCTGCTGCTCCCGTGCAAACTCAAGCCGAGGAAACAGCTCCGACGGCTGCACCAGTTGCTGCTCCTGTGGCGCAAAAAACTGTACCATCAGATCCCAGCATTCCAACGAATGTTAAAATGGTTGAAACGACCGTCCGTGATGCGCTGCGTGATGCAATGGCCGAAGAAATGCGCCGTGACGAAACGGTGTTTATCATGGGCGAAGAAGTCGCCGAATATCAGGGCGCATATAAAGTTACGCGGGGGTTGCTCGATGAGTTCGGCTCTCGCCGCGTTGTCGATACACCTATCACGGAATATGGTTTTGCGGGAATTGGTGTCGGCGCAGCCATGGGCGGATTGCGGCCTATCGTTGAATTCATGACGTTTAATTTCGCCATGCAAGCTATTGATCACATTATTAATTCTGCGGCCAAGACGCTTTATATGTCGGGCGGGCAAATGCGTTGCCCGATTGTATTCCGAGGCCCGAACGGCGCTGCCTCACGCGTTGGCGCGCAGCACAGCCAAGATTATTCCAGTTGGTACGCCCATATCCCAGGCCTCAAAGTCGTCGCGCCTTATGATGCGGCGGACGCCAAGGGATTGCTAAAGGCGGCCATCCGCGACCCGAATCCTGTTGTGTTCCTCGAACACGAACTGATTTACGGCGAGACATTTGATGTGCCTGACATGGATGATTTTGTTATCCCAATCGGCAAAGCTAAAATCCGCCGTGAGGGCGCAGACGTCACGATTGTCTCTCATTCTCGCATGGTCGGCATGGCGCTGGAAGCCGCCGAAGCGCTGGCGGCAGAAGGTATTGACGCCGAGGTCATTGACCTGCGTACGCTCCGTCCGCTGGACACAGATACCGTGGTTGAAAGCGTGAAGAAAACGAACCGCCTCGTGTGTGCCGAAGAGGGCTGGGGACAGCATGGCATAGGCGCGGAAATCGCGGCTGTTGTCACAAAGGAAGCCTTTGATTATCTCGACGCCCCGCCGACACGCGTTCACCAAAAAGACGTGCCTATGCCCTATGCGGCCAACCTAGAGGCGCTGACTTTGGCGGGTACGGATGATATTATCGCGGCGGCCAAAGCCGTTTGCTATAAGACGTAAGGGGAGCCGGATATGCCGATTGAAATTCTTATGCCTGCGCTCTCTCCGACAATGGAAGAGGGCACACTTTCGAAATGGCTAGTGAACGAAGGTGATACAATTCGTTCAGGCGATGTCCTTGCCGAAATTGAAACCGACAAAGCAACGATGGAAGTCGAAGCTGTCGAAGAAGGTGTCATCACTAAAATTCTTGTGGCAGGCGGCACAGAGGGCGTGAAAGTGAACGCGCCGATTGCTGTTTTGATTGAAGACGGTGAAGATGAAAATGCTGTAGTGGCCGTGAAACCTGTAGCGCAAACAGCCGCGACGCCAGCTGCTACCGCGCCTGTCACGCCGCAAGCTCAATCAACTACTTCGCCCGAGCCATTGCCAGTTGCGACAACAGCTTCTGGTGAGCGCATTAAAGCCTCACCTCTCGCGAGGCGCATGGCTGCAAATGCCGCGTTAGATTTAGCGTCATTGACGGGAACCGGCCCCAAAGGGCGTATTGTCAAAGCGGATATTGAAGCGACGAAAGCGTCTGGCGCGGCCAAGGTCGCTACGCCGCAAGCCACAGTTGAAACTACTGCGCAAACGGCTGCGCCTGTGACATCAACGGATGTTGGTATGCCGCTGGGCGGCGGCGCTGATTACCTCGAGAAACGAGGGATTACTCCAGGAACATATTCACTGGAACCGCTCGATGGGATGCGCCGCACAATCGCTAAGCGCCTGTCTGATAGTAACATGAATGTTCCTGACTTCCCACTTACGATTGACTGTGAAATCGACGCGTTGCTTGCTATGCGCAAAGAGCTGAATGGACAAGTGCCAGAGGGCGTTAAAATCTCCGTGAATGATATGCTTATCCGCGCCTCGGCGCTCGCGCTCAAGCACGTACCTAATGCCAATGCCAGCTATACGCCTGACGGAATTGCCTACCATAATAATGCCGATGTCGCCGTTGCCGTTGCGATTGACGGCGGGTTAATTACGCCTATTGTTCGCGCCGCTGACAATAAAGGCTTGTCTAGCATTTCAGTGGAAATGAAAGATCTGGCTTCGCGGGCAAAGAATAAGAAACTCAAACCACAAGAATACCAGGGCGGGACTTTTAGTATCTCGAACCTTGGCATGTTTGGCATTCGTGAATTTGGCTCTATCATTAACGAACCGCACGGTATGATTTTATCAATCGGCGCAGGCGCGCCGCGCCCTGTTGTGAAGGACGGCGAATTGGCGGTTGCGACCGTTATGACCGTAACATTGACCTGCGATCACCGCGTTGTTGACGGCGCGCTTGGCGCTAAATGGCTCCAGCATTTCAAGCGATATGTCGAGCATCCCGTCACAATGATGCTTTAATATGGTGCTGGCACAATTCGCCTGAGGGGCGAGCACTCGCACTGTATAAATGTAATGACTTGCTGCTTAATTTGCTTATTTTATACTCCCAGATTGGTTGGGGTTAAAAGAGACGAATATGTTTGTTAAGTCGTTGATATTAGGTTTTATTTCTATTCTTATGGCTGTTGTGCTCGTGCTTGTTGGCATGCCTCTATTGGTGCAAATGGGGGTGTTCTCTGACACAAGTTTCGCTCCGGCTCATGCAAATTCCAGTCATGCAACGCAAGCGTCTAGGACTTCGGAAGGGTGGCTTGGCCGCTTATTGCCGCAAAAAGATAAAACGAAGACGGCTTCGAAATCGACATCGCAAAGCTCTGATAAGGCTCGAAAAACGAGCCAAGCGCGTACACGCGTAAATACAGTTATGAACGAAGTTGAAGATATGCAAAAAGCAGAATTGCGTGATCAGGCCTATTATGAAGTTGTGGAATACGCCCTTGTTCACGGCCTTTTTGCCGAAGCTCTGAAGGCGCATGACAGTATAGAGCAAGAAGAACTCGGCTATACGGCGCGGGCGCAAATTGCAGTGGCCTATGCGAAAAAAGGGCGTTCTGAAAAAGCGTTTAATATGATCGATGAAGTCGAAGACCCACAGCTTCGGGATTTTATGCGTCTGCAAGTCATCGAGGCTTTGATTTCGACCGATAGCGATATTGAAAATCGCTAGTTAAGCGAAATAGCTCTTATAATTTTCTTATAGATTGGCTATGTTGCGGCGGATGAAACGCCGGAGATGCGCGATGCCTGATACACAGTTTGACGTCATAATTATTGGTTCTGGCCCGGGTGGATATGTAACTGCAATCCGCAGTTCTCAATTAGGTTTTAAAACAGCGATTGTTGAAAAGGCTGAAATTGGGGGCGTCTGCTTAAATTGGGGCTGTATCCCAACCAAAGCCTTGCTCCGTTCTGCGGAAGTTTTCGACAATATGCAGCATGCTGAAAATTACGGTTTAAGCGCGCAGGCGAGCTTTGATTTGGACGCGATTGTGAAGCGCTCTCGCGGCATTGCGAAACAGCTTTCGGGCGGTGTTAAATTCCTTATGAAAAAACACAATATCACAGTCATTCAAGGTCATGCGAGCCTGTCTAGCGGTAGAGCTGCTCCGGCTGTGAATGTTGAGGGTAAAACCTATAGCGCCAAACATGTCATTTTGGCTACTGGCGCGCGGGCGCGAACAATTCCGGCAGCTGGACTTGAGCCTGATGGCGAATTTATTTGGACGGCGCGCGAGGCGATGACGCCTAAATCTATGCCCAAGAAACTTCTCGTGATTGGCTCGGGCGCGATTGGGATGGAGTTTGCAAGCTTTTACAAAAGCTTTGGCGCAGAGGTAACAGTTGTCGAAATGGTCGACCGTATTCTGCCGGCCGAAGATGCCGAAATTTCAGGCTTGGCGCGCAAAGCCTTTGAGAAACGCGGCATGAATATCTTGACGGAAACTCAGGTTAAATCTGTCACGAAAAAGGGAAATAACGTGGAGGCTGTGCTGGCTAGCGGCGGAGCGGAGACAGCGGAGAGTTTTGACCGTATAATTCTTGCGATTGGCATTGTGGGCAATACGGAAAATATGGGCCTAGAAGAATTGGGCGTTGAAATTGACCGTAGTCATATCACTGTTGATGAGTTTTCACGCACTCAAATACCAGGACTTTATGCGATTGGCGATGTTACAACGCCGCCGTGGCTTGCGCATAAAGCTTCGCATGAAGGTGTAATTTGCATTGAGAAAATAGCAGGCGGTAGTCCACATCCACTAGATGCTGACTCCATTCCGGGCTGTACCTATTGCCACCCTCAAATTGCCAGTGTTGGTTACACAGAAGCTCAAGCTACCGCTGCTGGGCATGACATTAAAGTTGGCCGCTTTCCCTTTATCGGTAACGGGAAAGCGATTGCTTTGGGGGAAGCAGAAGGCCTTGTGAAAACGATCTTTGATGCCAAAACAGGCGAGCTTTTAGGCGCGCATATGATTGGCGCAGAGGTCACTGAGCTTATCCAAGGTTATGTCGTTGCGCGTCAATTAGAGACAACCGAAGAAGACTTGATGCATACGGTTTTCCCGCATCCTACGCTCTCTGAAATGATGCACGAATCCGTGTTAGAGGCCTATGATCGGGCTATGCATATTTAGGGCTTAATTTATCTCTAATCGAGTAACATTGTGCTGGCATCATAAACAGATTTTGTTTTCTTTTTGTTGAAGCGTAACCGTTCGGCAAATGCCTTTTTGTTGGCGAGCATTGGCTTTTCAACAAAATGCCATGAGAGCTTTGCTAGAATGAGCGTTATTGTTGTAACAATAGCTAGTGTTGCCCAAGTTCCAATTTCTGGCATATAATAAAATGTAAGCTGCAAAATACACCAATGATAGATATAGACACCATATGATACATCATTTATTTTTTGCAACGATGTTAATTTCGGAAGTTTTATATAAGCGGCCCAAAAAATGAAGTAGGCAAGAAAAATATTTGTTGTGACTTCGAATGCTGGAGTTTCACTCGTTAATGCTGCAAAAACACCAGTGCCAAAAACGCCCCAAATGTTGAATTTTAATCTGTCTTTATAGGCGAATATTGCCGCGCCAAGACCATAGGGAATTCCGAAGCGTATGAGTGATTTAAAGGTAGCAAGAATGTCATCATATATGCCTGTGTATTGTGCGACTATCCATACCATTGCGCAAATCACGAATTGTGCCAAAAATACCCATTTTTTTCTCATCATGCCAAATGCAAATAAAATTGCTGTACCGATGTAGGCAAGAACTTCGTATCTAAGTGTCCAAAGCGGCGCTGAACCAATTTGTTCTTTCATTGAAACAAAGGCCCCTGGTAGAACCATATTCGTTTCATAAAATGTCAAAACCTGTAAAGGTTGAGTATAAAATTGTGGATGTGTAAAAAAATCCCAAAGTGGTAAATTCGTTGCCAATGGCCCCATTATGAACATCACAAACAGCATATGAACAGCCAAGGCTGGAAAAATTCGTAAAATCCGTGCTGAAGAAAATTCTGGTAGATCACCGCGATAGAGCATGCTTTTCGTAACTAGGAAACCTGAAGCAATGAAGAATAAGTTTACTGCAAGATAACTGGGTTTATAATGAAAAAATATAAAAGGTTCGGCGTGTGGGTCATGTCCAGCCGTAACAGCGAATGTGTGTCCCACAACAACCATATAAGCAAAAATTAAGCGTAATGGCGTAAAGAAATTGTCATGGCCGTCGTGAATTTTCACCCATTTAAACATTAGTTTTCCCACATTTTTTATATCTTGTTACCCGAAAAGAATTAATATTTGCTCAAATAAGGGCATTTGCGGGTTTTGCAGGGTTATTGTTCTTAATTGCCAAGGATGGTGCTTGTATTTAATAGCAGAAGCCTTAATTTTAAAGCCATGACAGTGATCATTGATAAACGCGGCAAAGATGCCGCCCCGCGCCCGCGCCACCCTGAAAAAGCGGGACGTCCTGAAACGGAAGTGCTGCGCAAGCCTGCATGGATACGGGTGAAAGCCCCGACATCTAAGGGATATGCGGCCACGCGGAAAATTGTGCATGACAAAGGTCTCGTGACGGTTTGCGAAGAAGCCGCTTGTCCAAACATTGGTGAGTGCTGGGAGAAAGCCCATGCGACCTTTATGATCTTGGGCGATACCTGTACACGGGCTTGCGCTTTTTGTAATGTTAAAACAGGCCTACCCGGGCCCGTTGATCACAGCGAAGCGGATAAGATTGGCGTCTCTGTAGCAGAGATGAAGTTAAAGCACGTCGTGATCACCTCGGTTGATCGGGATGATTTGGCTGATGGCGGCGCGCAGCATTTTGTAGACGTCATTAACGCGATACGTTCGCATTCGCCGGGGACGACAGTTGAAATTCTTACGCCAGATTTTCTGCGCAAAGAGGGGGCTGCGGAAACGGTGATTGATGCACGGCCAGATGTGTTTAATCACAATCTGGAAACTGTGCCGCGCCTCTATTTAAAAATTCGTCCAGGCGCGCGATATTATCATTCTATGCGTCTGCTAGAGCGCGTAAAAGAACGTGACCCAAATCAATTTACGAAATCGGGTCTGATGGTTGGCCTTGGCGAAACAAAAGAAGAAGTCATGCAGGTTATGGATGATATGCGTTCGGCAGGAATTGATTTCCTAACTATCGGGCAATACCTCCAGCCTACGCGCCGCCATGCTGCGGTTGATCGTTTTGTCACCCCCGAAGAGTTTAAGGCCTATGAAACCATCGCCAAAGCTAAAGGTTTTTTGCTTGTGTCTTCTAGCCCATTGACCCGCTCTAGCTATCACGCAGATGCAGATTTTGCGAAACTCCAAGCGGCGCGCAGCGCAAAGCATGGCTAAGCCGTAATGCCGTCCACAAAACTCAAACAGCGTGTGATGTTCGCCCCAGGTGACATGTTGTCTCTTGTGGCGGATGTAGAAAAATACCCGGAATTCATTTCAATGATTTCAGCTTTGCGTATTACAAAACGTAATAAACCACAAAGCGGCCCTGAAGCTTTTGAAGCCGAAGCCGTTATCGCATATAAATTCTTAAGCGAGGCCTTTATATCTAAGGTCCGCATCGATCCTGATGCGCGTGTCATAAGCGTAACCAAGGCAGACCGCTCCGGCGCGGTAAAGTCGCTTTCTAACCGTTGGGTTTTTTATGAATTATCCGACGGCTCGACCTTGATAGATTTTGACGTAGATGTCCGCCTCAAAGCCTTCCCGCTCGAAATGCTAGCGCGAGAGAAGTTTGGAAAAGTCGCGCAAAAAATCATGGATATGTTCATTAAACGCGCGGAAGATATCTGCCAAAAAACTGGCCGTGAAGATTTAGATGTCCGCGCCGAAATGGCGACGCTAAAGCTACGCGCCTAGGGCTGCATTAAGCGCTTTTAAAGCTTCGTAACAGGTTGCGTCCCGAACTTTATTGCGGCCTATATCGCCAAAGTTAAAACATTTCGTGCGCGTTTCAATTCCGTCTGCGCGGCGCTGTGATAGGCCCATCCAAACAGTTCCAACGGGTTTAGCTGCCGAACCTCCGCCGGGCCCGGCAACACCCGTGACAGAGACGGCAAGATCTACGTTTAAAATATCAATTGTGTTGGCCGCCATGGCGCGTGCAACTTCGCGGCTAACCGCGCCATATTTATGTATCATGCCCACAGGGATATTGAGCTGCTTGGTCTTAACCGAATTATCATAGGCAATAATGCCGCCTTTGAAACAGGCGGATGACCCCGTCATAGATGTAATTGCCGCGCCAATAAGGCCGCCTGTACAGCTCTCGGCTGTGGCGATGGTTTTTTTGGATGATTTCGCCGCTTGTATAAGCGTTTTGCTTTCTGCGAAAATATCGGCGAGTTTCACATCATTAGTGACAAAGTCTGAGAGTGTTACTTCATTCATGCTGGTAAGCTCACTGTGGCGTTGGCTTGCGCCGCAATGCCTTCGCCGCGACCCGTGAAACCTAGTTGTTCTGTCGTCGTCGCTTTCACGCTAACACGGGTGAGGGGAAGGCTTAAAATGTCTGCAATTGCCTCGCGCATAGCTTCGCGATGCGGTTTGATTTTAGGTTTTTCACAAATCAAGGTGACATCAACATGTTCTATACTGCCGCCTTTTTCCTGCACAAGGTCACTCGCGAATTTAAGAAACTTATCCGATTTTGCGCCTTTCCATTGCGGATCGGAAGGCGGAAAATGATCGCCAATGTCACCAGCGCAAGCCGCGCCTAAAATAGCGTCTGTTAAAGCATGAAGCCCAACATCGGCATCGCTATGCCCCAAGAGCGTATAGCCGCATTTTATCGGAACGCCGCAAAGCCACATCGTCTCGCTATCATCGCTGAAACGATGAACGTCAAACCCTGTGCCGGTGGCAGTGTAGTGATGTCCCATAAGGTCTCTTTCTGCGCGGATGAAATCCGCAGGATAAGTCAATTTTATATTCTCGCGCTCGCCTTCTACTGACGTAATGGTCATATGGGCGGCATGGGCGACGGCAATATCATCTGCAAAACTTGCCGTCTCTGACTGCGCGTTAAAGGCCTTGACGATTTTATCATAATGAAAGGCTTGCGGCGTTTGCACCGCGCGTAATTGATCACGCGAAATATCTGCGCCAATTTGGCCGTCCTCATATGATTTCATAGCATCGGCAACGGGAAGCACAGGCACAGCGGCTTGAGCGCTGCCGAGCGCCGCAATGAGTTTGCTTATAAGGGCTTTACTGACAAAGGGGCGTGCCGCGTCATGGATCAAGACATAATCAGGGCCCATCTTTTGCAGTGCCGTAAGCCCGGCTTTGACCGAATCCGTGCGCGTTGCTCCGCCATCAACAAAAGTGACATCATATTCTGCCAATATGTCTTTAGCGCGCTTATCCTCTTTGGCGATAACAATGATTGTGTGGTCTATTTTCCCGCTAGCGAGCATAGCTTGCACCGTGCGTTCCAATACGGTTTTACCGCCGATCATGCGGTATTGTTTGGGAATATCGCCTCCCGCGCGTGCGCCAATACCTGCGGCGACTAAAATTTGTGCAATTTTGGGCAATTACATCCCCGTTTAGCTGCTGAAATATTGTGCGGCGCTTTAAAACGTCCTATGGGCAAGCATGGCAAGAGAAATCAAAATCGGCAAGCATAGATTGGAATCACGCGTCCTTATTGCGCCTATGTCTGGCGTAACGGATTTACCGTTTCGCCGTGTATTGCAAATATTCAGGCCCGGGTTAATTGTCTCTGAGATGGTCGCGAGCGAAGGCCTGTCACGGGGCGATGCTGAGGGTAGGTCACGCGCTGCCGGAGCTGGAGAGATAAACCCGCTCGTCATTCAGCTTATCGGCCGCGAAGCCCACTGGATGGCCGAAGGCGCGCGCCTGTCTGAAGAAGCCGGCGCAGATATTATTGATATTAATATGGGCTGCCCTGCGCGCAAAGTGACTTCTGGCCTCTCGGGGTCCGCCTTGATGAAAAATCTAGATCACGCGATTTCATTGGTCGACGCGGTTATTGGCTCAACGCAAAAACCTGTGACGTTGAAAATGCGTTTGGGATGGGATGATGATAGCTTGAACGCGCCTGAGCTTGCCGCGCGCGCCGAGCTTTCTGGCGTCCAAATGCTTGTCGTGCATGGCCGAACGCGGTGCCAGTTTTACAAAGGTGAAGCGGATTGGATTGCCGTGAAGCGTGTTGTCGATGCGGTAGATATTCCTGTTTTTGTAAATGGCGATATTCATACGCCCGAACATGCCCTCACGGCGCTTGAACATTCGGGCGCGGCAGGCGTGATGGTGGGGCGGGGCCTGATTGGCTGTCCGTGGAATATAAGTGATATTATGGCGGCGGTTGATAAAACGGCTGTGCCGGAAATCTTGCCGATGCAAAGGCGAGCGGACATTGCCGTAGCGCACTATAAAGATATGCTTGAATTTTATGGCGAGAGAAAAGGGCTGCGCATCGCGCGCAAACATATCGCCGGATATGTGGATCATTCCCCCGTTTTATCCGCTGATGAAAAAGACGAATTACGTTCAAAGCTTTGCCAATCAACAGATCCAGCTGTTGTGATTTCTGGTTTATCGGAATGCTTCCATGCCAGCGCTAAGAACATGGCGTTGGCGTGAACGAAAATACGAACCTAACGGATAAGCTTGCGGATGATATTCCAGCTCCGCTTTTAATGTTTAAGGGCGCAGAACTAGACCTTCTTTGGCTGAATCAAGCGGCGCAAGAATGGCTTGGACGTTCGGCGAATATGATGGACGCGGCGAGTTTTCGCGAAACCATTTTAAATGCGAGTCTTCTTTCAGAGGCTGCTGAGCGTTGTCTTCAGGCCCGCGCGCCCATAAGCCTTCGCGGCTTTATGCTTCGCCGTAAACAGACCTCAGATCAAAAATGTCATATTACGCTTTTCCCATCACAAGACCGCCTCGCCATGAGCCTGCGCTTTGGGCAAAGCCAGCCAAATGAAACGCAAGGGCCGGATAAGGCGGTCTCGGCAATGGGGCGTATGTTGGCTCATGAAATAAAAAACCCGTTGGCGGGGATTAAAGGCGCTGCGCAGCTTTTGCGCGATGATATTCAAACGGATGAAGGGCAAAAACTGATCGATTTAATCGGCTCAGAAATTGACCGTATTCGTCGCTTAGCCGATAGGATGGAAACATTGGGTGATCGTGATCCGCGCAATGAAAGCCTCGTCAATATCCATGAAATTTTGCGCGATGCTCGCCAGTTAATTCAATCTGCCTCGGCGCAAAATATTATCTTCACAGAGAGCTATGATCCATCCCTGCCAGAAACGATGGGGGATGCAGATACATTAATGCAAGCGGTTGTAAACATTATTAAAAATTCTAAAGAGGCTATTGAGGACAATGGCGGTAGTGGCGAAATTTGCCTTGAAACGGCTTTCCGAAGCGGCGTTATCCGCAAAGGTGGATTGGGGCAGTCGGACCATAGCCTTCCGATAGAAATTCGCATCATTGATAATGGCCCCGGAATTCCGAACGATATTCGCGATCAAATCTTTCAACCCTTTGTGACGAATAAGCCGTCCGGACAAGGTCTTGGCTTGGCCCTCGTGGCCAAAGTTGCCGCCGCTCATGAAGGTATTGTCGAAGTGACGTCGCGCGAAGGACGTACAGTTTTCTCTCTGCTCCTGCCTGTCACATCCTGATATGAGAATGTTTTATGAAATATGAAATCTTACTCGCAGATGATGATGATAGTGTCCGCCTTGTGCTCTCGAAGGCGTTAAGCCGTGCAGGGCATTCTGTGAAGGCAACCGACAATTCTGATACTTTGGTGAAATGGGCCGAAGCGGGTCATGGCGATATTATTGTTACCGATGTGATGATGGCGGGGCGCGAAGTATTTGAACGCTTGCCAGAGCTCTCTACCTTGCGTCCTCACATGCCTATCATCGTCATTAGCGCAAATAATACGGTGAATACGGCGCTTAAGTCGGGTCAGCATAAAGTCTTTGAATATATCCCTAAACCTTTTGATTTAACGGACGTTACCAATGCGGTGGCGCGAGCGGGTCAGAGCGTAAATCCACGTAAAGCCAAGTTAAGCGCGGAGCTTTCCAAACTTCCCATGATTGGACGTAGCCCCGCCATGCAGCCTGTTTATCGCGCGGTGTCTCGGTTTGCTTCGGGTGATTTACCAGTTCTTATTACGGGTGCAGTGGGAACAGGCAAGGACCTTGTAGCGCGGCTTTTACATAGCGGCGGTCCGCGATCTGAGCGCCCCTTTTTGCGGGTGAGCGATTTTTCAAACACCTCTCTGACGCTACAAAAGGTCAATGGCGGAGACATATATATTGACGAAGTGGCTGAACTTTCGCCTGCGCAACAAGAAGGTTTACTGGCCGTTTTAACTGAGGCGGAAATGATCTCGCCAACCGTGCGCCCGCGCTTGTTATCTGCTACGCGTAAAGACTTACGAGAGTTGGCGGCGTCTGGACAGTTTCGCGATGATCTCTTGTTTCGCATTAACGTGGCGGAAATCCGTATTCCCGCTTTGGCCGCGAGGGAGCGAGATACGTATGAATTGGCGGAAAACTTCCTTGCCCAAACATCGGAAAATAAAACGCGCCGCTTTGATAGTGAAGCTCTGGATGTGCTCCACCGCCATAGCTGGAACGGGAATGTACGAGAGCTTGAAAACCTCGTGAGGCGGCTTTCTTTGCTCTATTCTGATGACGTC
>JBMYWT010000006.1:7204-31378 GCA_049607665.1 Maricaulaceae bacterium | reverse complement strand
ACCAAGAAGAATTATCTGAATTGCTAGAAACAGCATGTCGGCAATTGGTCAATAATGAGGATGAGGGCGAAGGCGAAACGCTTTACCAGCAAGCTATGAATTGGGTCGAAAAACCTCTTATCATCGAAGCACTGCGTGTCACAGGTGGTAACCGTGCAAAGGCGGCAGATTTGCTCGGCATTCACCGCAATACGCTGCGGACGCGTCTTAAAAAGCTGGATATATCGTAATCCGATCTCGCGAATGATGAGTTGATTATTGGCAACAGTGATGTAAAAAGGTGACAGCTCTTTGGGCAATCATGTGACCGAATGGACTCTTGTGGACCAAAAAACGCCAGAAAATGCACTCGCAACCTCTTCGCCGGAGCAATATTTGGCGCAAGCCGATATGTGGGATCAAGCGGCAAATAGTAATGCCGTGCATATCAAAAAACCACAGCGTATTGTGGGCGCTGCTTTTTTTGGTGGGCTTTATGTTATTGCGCTTGGGCTTACTGTTTTAGGGACGCTGTTTGCGCTCTCTCGTGATGAGCTACGTAATACGCAAGCGCTTCCAGTGTTGCAGTTTAATTTGATATTTCTAGCCCTATTATCTGTCTTTATCGGACTGCAAGTTTGGGCGATTTTATTTGCGCGCCGTAGCCTGCGTTCAGCCCCGCTTTTGCACCGCCGTTTTGTGATTATTTTCTCTCTTGCCGCGCTGACGCCTGCCATGCTCGTTGGGGCGTTTTCGACAACGTTGATCAGTCAAAACATCAATGAGGTTTTAGGTAAATCAACACGCGTTCATATGGAAGAAGCACGTGAGTTTTTGGATAGCTATCTACGTGATGAGTTAAATGTTCTGATCAAAGATACGAGCACATTGGAGCTACGGCTCAATATAACAAAAAATTTGCTGCGTAAGCGTATTACCAATACGGCCCGTCTTCAAATCGAACGCTCTAGATTGGGGCTTGATGCGATTTATCTCATGAGCCGCGATGGGCTTGTTTTAATGCGCGCAGAAGGGGTGAAAACACCTGATTTAAAAATTCCTGTCAGTTCAGCTTTTGAGGCGGTAAAGGCCGGCGAGATCGCGGTGCAACCGCGTGACGAGCTTGATTACCTTGTGGCCTTGACGGGGCTCGAAAATTATCCGGGCGTTTATCTTTATGCGGGGCGGTTTTTGCGATCTGACTCTAAAGTTCTCTCGAGTATTTCGGGCATTGATGCGACAGAGCGAACGCTAGAGACATATATTGAAGACCAGCAAGTCACGGAAAGTGTTTTCCTTTTGACGTTTTTTGAAACCGTGATTCTGATTCTAGTGGCCGCAATTTGGCTAGGCATTGTTCTGGCGAACCGGATCATTGACCCGCTCTCACGCTTGGTCGAAGCCGCTGAACAGGTGCGGGGTGGTAATCTGTCTGCGCGCGTTAGCGTGGAAGGTGATTGGGGCGAAATGTCTGATCTGGGGAGCGCCTTTAACCGTATGACGCGCCAGCTCCGCAATCAACGCGAAGAACTCGTGCGAGAACATGATATCTCTGAACAACGACGGCAGTTCTCAGAAGCTGTTTTGTCAGGGGTTCGTGCTGGCGTGATTGGCCTGACGCAAGAAGGACGTATAACGCTTATGAATGCTTCGGCTGTGCGCCTGCTAAATATGCCGTCTTCTGCGGCTCTTGGGCAACCCTTAGAAGAAATCCTATCTGAATTTGCGCCTGCGTTCAAAGCCGCGCGTGAAGATTTTGAAAGCACATCTGAAGACCAAGTGAAATTTGAAACGCTCTCAGGGTCACGTATTTTTGATCTTCGCGTGGCGGCCTATTTGGGCGCGCGCAAGGACACGGGCTGGGTGCTAACTTTTGATGATATGACGCGCCTTGTTGCGGCACAAAGGCATTCGGCATGGCGCGAAGTTGCGCGCCGTATTGCGCATGAAATTAAAAACCCGCTTACACCGATCCAGCTTTCTGCGGAGCGCTTGCAACGTAAATATGGCCGAGAAGCTTTGAAAGATAGTGACGTGTTTGAAAACTGCACAGACACAATTATTCGCCAAGTCGGTAGTCTTGAGCGCATGGTGGATGAGTTTTCGGCTTTTGCGCGCATGCCTGCGCCTGTATTTACGGCGCTTAATATCAATGATATTATTTCTGAAATTATGTTCGAACAAGGCGTGGCTTTCCCAGGCGTTGAGTTCACATTTGATGCGGGCGCGCCTGTTGTCGTCATGTGTGATGCGCGCCTGATCTCGCAAGCTTTGACCAATATTACGAAGAATGCCGCCGAATCTATTGGCCGTAGAATTGATGAAACGGGCCTTGAAAATGAAGACGGAAAAATCGTTGTTTCTATTACGCCAGAAGATGAATTTTATCATATCTCTATTCGCGATAACGGTATGGGCTGGCCAATGGCGGATAAGGAACGCTTGCTCGAACCTTATGTGACAACACGGGATACGGGCACAGGCCTTGGACTCGCGATCGTGCAACGTATCGCAGAAGACCATGGCGGTTATATCCGCCTTTCTGAAAATGTTGAAAGCGGGACGGGAGCGACATTGATTTTAGCTCTACCAGTTTCGGAAACATATTCTATCGATATTATGACCGAAGATACTAATGCTAAGCTCGTTACTGAGACAGTCTCGCCGCAATCTCAAGATATTGAAGAGGACCAAACTTCATGAAATATGACGTTTTAATCGTCGAGGATGAAGACGATATCCGCGATATGATTTCTGGAATATTATCCGATGAAGGCTATCAAGTCCGCAGTGCTGCCACAAGCGAAGAGGCAATAGACGAAGTCAAAACCCGTGTGCCAAATCTTATCATTTTGGATGTTTGGCTTAAAGGCAGTTCAATGGACGGCATTGAACTTCTGGAACGTTTAAAGGCTAGTTTTCCAAAACTGCCTATCATTATTATCTCGGGTCACGGTACGGTTGAAACGGCGGTTTCGGCTATTCGTAAAGGCGCTTTTGATTATATTGTAAAACCTTTCAAGGCTGAAAAATTATTAGTGACCGCCAGCCGCGCATTGGAAAACGCGCGCCTTCGCCAAGAGAATGAGGACCTTAAAGGGCGTGTCATTAGCGATGATGAGCTCATTGGGAGCTCGTCACATATTACACAAATTCGCCAGAAAATTACGAAAATTGCGCCAACCAATAGCCGCGTTCTTATTACGGGGCCTAGCGGTTCGGGTAAGGAACTTATTGCGCGTCACCTTCATGCAAACTCTGGCCGCGCTAATGGACCGTTTAAGGCCGTTAATGCGGCTTCTATGGTGCCAGAGCGCGTGGAAGAGGAACTCTTTGGGTCCGTGTCCGATGATGGACATACAACGAAAACGGGACTTCTCGAAAAGGCGCATAATGGAACCTTATATTTGGACGAAGTTGCTGATATGCCGCTCGAAACACAGGGGAAACTTCTCCGGCTTTTAGTGGAACAAAGATTTCAACGCATAGGCGATACGGATGACGTTCAGGTGGATGTCCGTGTTATTACGTCAACGTCGCGCGATCTTGAAAAAGAAGCGCGCCTTGGGACGTTTCGCGAAGATCTCTATCACCGCTTAAATGTTATGCCTCTAGAAGCTCCGCCTCTGGCTTCCCGCCGTGAAGACATTCCAGATTTGGTGAATTATTTCATTGACCGTTTGGCGTCTTCCACAGGTCTACCCGCGCGGCAAATTGGCGAAGATGCTATGGCGGCTTTGCAGGCACATGATTGGCCCGGCAATGTGCGCCAGCTCCGTAATAATGTGGAGCGCCTATTGATATTGGCCACGGGTGATCCAAGCCAGGCGATAACATTGCAAACTCTACCGCCGGAAGTTTCTGTGGTACGGGGCAGCGCTGCGCCCTCTGATAATGAAAAAATTATCGCAATGCCGCTTAGGGATGCGCGCGAGCATTTCGAACGCGAGTATTTGCAGGCACAAATTGAACGCTTTGGCGGTAATATTTCGCGCACAGCTTCCTTTGTCGGTATGGAGCGCTCGGCCTTGCACCGAAAATTAAAGTCTTTAGGTGTTAATGCGAGTAATCGAGACACTGAGTAAGCGCCGAAAACGATAAAAGGCAGTAACATTATGAAAGTCATTATTTGCGGAGCAGGGCGTGTTGGCCAAGGCTTAGCAAGCCGATTGGCTGCCGAAGGGAATATGGTGACGGTCGTCGATCTATCGGTGGATTTGATCCAGAATATCACGACCGAATTGGATGTACGCGGCTTTGTCGGACATGGGGCCTATCCGGATATGCTAAAACGTGCAGGCGCAGAACAAGCCGAAATGATCATCGCTGTGACCTATTCGGACGAGGTCAATATGATGGCCTGTCAAATCGCGCATTCACTTTTTAACGTCCCAACAAAAGTCGCTCGTGTTCGCGCGCAAAACTATCTGCAGAACGAATGGAACGATCTTTTCAGCCGGGATAATATGCCGATTGATGTTATCATTTCGCCTGAAGTGGAGATTGGTAAATCTATTCTGCGCCGCCTTAATATGCCGGGCGCCTTTGATGTTGTCCCCTTTGCTGAAGGACGCGTGCAGCTTATAGGTGTTCGCATTCAAGACGACACGCCGATCATTGATACGCCCATCCAACAAATTGCCGATTTGTTTCCGGGACTTCATGCGGTTGCTGTTGGCATTAAACGTGATGGACGAGTTTACGCGCCTATGCCGGACGATCAACTCTCTCCGGGGGATGATGTTTATTTCGTCACATTGGCCGAACATGCGCCGCGTCTATTGGAAATCATTGGCACGGAAAGCCAGAAAGCTCGGCAGATTGTCATTATTGGCGGCGGTAATGTTGGAGCCTATGTGGCCGAAGAGCTTGAGAGTATGTCCGGCGTAAGAGCGCGCGTCATTGAGCTGAATAAAGAGAGAGCCGAAACAGCGGCGGATAAATTGCGTAAAACGGTTATCTTAAATGGCGACGCTATGAACGCGGCTATCCAAGAAGAAGCGGGCGTACAAAATGCCGAATTGGTTTTATGTCTGACCGATGACGATAAAACGAATATCCTCTCTGGTGTGTTGGCTAAAAAATTAGGCGCAAAACGCGCGGCAAGCCTTGTCAATGAAGTCTCATTGCAAAAGATTATATCAGAGCTTGATTTAGATCTTATCATTGATCCACGTGCCACGACGGTTTCATCTATTCTACGCCATGTAAGGCGAGGCCGTATTTTGGATGTCTTTTCAATTGCCGAAGGCCTTGCCGAAATCATGGAAGGCGAAGTGCTTGAAACATCGCCTCTCGCCGGAAAAACGTTACAGCAAACAGAACTCGGGTCGGGCATCGCAATTGGCGCAATTATTCACAATGGCGAAGTCGTCATGCCAGACCCTGAACGCGTGATTAAACCCGGTGACCATCTTGTTTTGCTCGCCGAGCATTCGGCGCTTAAAGACGTCGAGCAGTTATTCCGCGTTAGAATGGATTATTTTTAAGCTGTGGCGCTGACGCGTATTCTGCTCTGGCTTGGCAATACATTTGTCATTTGTGCCGTCTTGCTTACGCTTACGGCTATGGCGGGATTGCTTCTTGGGGAAGTTTCATATGCCGTAATATTCGCAGCGCTGACGTTACCCGTGGGCATTACAGGCTCGCTAATTATCATTGCAACACATAATACGCCTGCGCGCGAAACCAATTCAGATGCCCTTGCTTTTCTTCTATTATTTTGGACGGTGTTGCCCGTTTTGGCAGCTATTCCTTACTATGCGACGGGCAGTGTCTCGCATGTCTCTACAGCATATTTCGAAGCGGTATCAGCATTGACTACGACAGGGGCAAGTTCTCTAAATGCGGATGATTTGCCGCGTATTCTTCATATTTGGCGGAGCGTGCTCCAGTTTTTTGGCGGCGTAAGCGCGGCGACATTTGCGGTGGTAATTCTAGCGGCGCTTAATTTATCAGGTACGGGTATTCACCGCTCTATGCTCTTCACTCTAAAAAAGGGAGAGCTATTTGAACGATTGATAGGTATTGGGCGCATTATTGTCTCGATTTACCTAGGGCTTGCCGCGCTGTGTTTTTCTTTACTCCTCTTATCCGGCACGCCTCTTTTCGAGTCTCTATGCCTGTCTCTGACATCGGTATCTACGGGCGGACTTACGCCTCGTAGCGGTCCCTTAGCGTCTTATGTGAGCCCTTTTGGGGTTACGATTTTATCGTGTTTTTGCCTTTCTGGGGCGGTCAGTATTGCTGTGCTTTGGGACTTCATTCGCCTTCGTGGTGCCGGCGGGCGGGAGCTACTGTGGCGCAATGCAGAACACAGAGCGCTTATCGCCATGATAGGCCTCATCATCATATTGGGTCTTGCTTATATTTCCCCGCGCCATGCAGGCACCCTAATCCCAGAAGCCTTTTTTTTCGTCAGCTCAACGGGGTTTGATTATAATGTGATCGGCATTGAGATGTTACCGCCGACGCTTTTAATCGCGCTCGCGCTAGTCGGCGGAGCGGCTCTTTCGACAACAGGCGGGCTTAAAATGATCCGGCTGCTTTTGCTCTTTCGGCACCTAACAGTTGACCTTAGCCGCCTTTCGCATCCGTCACGCGTTTTACCTGTGACATTCCGCGGGCAGGTTTTGTCCGACAGAGACTTTTTGTCGATTTGGATGTATTTTTTTGGTTTCACCCTTGTTTTCGGCGCAGGCATCGTGGCTTTGGGCGCCGCGGGACTACCCTATGATATTGCGGTTGCTAGTGCCGCGGCATCACTGGCCAATATGGGGCCGCTTTTGGATGCGACTTTGCCGATTTCGAGCTATTCTGATTTCACCCTGCCGCAACAATTTATCTCAAGTGTGATTATGTTGTTTGGACGCGTAGAAGTTTTGGCAGGTTTTGCGGCCATTACTGGCGTAACGTGGCAACGTGCATAAAAAGAGAAAAATATGCAGTTGTAATTGAATATCAGCTTGCATCCAGCTGCAAAGCAAGACAAAAAATCGCCTTGTGGGTTAGGTAGTAAGTTCCAAAAAGAAAGAACGTCATCTACTTAGTAAAAGGAAAATATGATGTCTGCTGATAAAAAACATAATTTACAAGATACATTTCTTAATGCTGTCAGAAAGTCAAAGACTCCGCTTACGATTTTCCTCGTAAATGGTGTTAAATTACAAGGTAATGTGACTTGGTTTGATAATTTTTGCCTTTTATTACGCCGTGATGGAAATATTCAACTCGTCTATAAACATGCGATCTCTACAATCATGCCTGCGGCGCCTGTCTCTCTTTTTGATCAAGAGGATGACGATTATGATGATGAAGACTAAAGCGGTCTTAGCACGCATATGATTGAGTTAGATAGCCGCGTACAGCGCGGACTTGTATTGCACCCGCGTCTGTCAAACGCATCGCCTACAGATAATTACGATCTCGAAGAGGCCAAAGGCCTTGCCTTGGCAATTGAGATTGATGTTATCGATAGCTTGATTGTTCCTGTTCGCGATATTCGCGCAAATGAATATTTTGGCAAAGGTAAAGTCGAAGAAATTGCCGCGCAAGTCCGCGGCGAAAAAATTGACCTGATCATCATCAATGCCCCGCTTAGTCCTATTCAGCAGCGTAATCTTGAAAAAACATGGCAAGCCAAAGTCATTGACCGCACGGGTTTGATCTTGGAAATTTTTGGCCTGCGCGCGGCTACCAAAGAGGGCCGCTTACAAGTGGAACTCGCGCGTCTGGCCTATGAGCGCTCCCGCCTTGTGCGAACATGGACCCACCTTGAACGTCAACGCGGCGGGCAGGGCTTCCTTGCGGGGCCGGGGGAAACGCAAATCGAATCTGATCGCCGGATGCTTGATGATAAAATGGGCCGCCTTAAACGCGACCTTGATCAAGTTAGCCGCACGCGCGGTCTGCAACGTCAAAAGCGTCAGCGCGCGCCAGAGCGTGTTGTTGCCTTGGTCGGCTATACGAATGCCGGAAAATCGACCTTGTTTAACAAGCTTACCGAAGGCGGCGTCTTAGCAAAAGATATGCTTTTTGCCACGCTGGATACAACGCACCGTATCATGCCACTACCTAGCGGAAAGCCTGCGGTTTTATCCGATACAGTTGGGTTTATTTCCGATCTTCCGACCGACCTCATAACGGCCTTCCGCGCGACTTTAGAAGAAGTCAAAGAGGCTGACCTTCTTATCCATGTTAGGGATATAGCCGATCCGCTTTCGGATCGTTGCCGCGATGATGTTCTCTCTGTTTTAGCAATGATTGAGGCCGGACCAGAGCATGGTCAAGCCTTGATTGAAGTGTGGAATAAATCGGATCTTTTACCCGAAGAGGCGAGGTCTCAAGCACGTGAGCGCGCGCAAGCAAGCCAAGAACTTGAAAGCGAACAGTCGGCCTTCCTTCTTAGCTGTCATTCCGGCGAAGGTATGCAGGCGCTAAGCGATGGTATAGAGGCGGCGCTAAGTGCATTTGACGAAGTCATTAATGTGCGTATCGGTCCAGCAGATTATAGTATACGGGCGTGGCTTCATGCGAATGGTGACGTGCAATCAGAAGACACAAAGCGGAACGGGGATTGTATTATGCAAGTTTGTTTGCCCGAGGCCGAAGCTGGGCGGTTACGCGCGCGTCATCCTCAAGTTATCGTTGTTTGATATTACTCCGCAGTTTTTGCTGCCTGCCAATGGGCTTCCATTTCATCCAAAGATAGCTCGCTGATTTCACGACTTTCCTTTTTTGCTTGGGTTTCGATAAATGAAAATCGGCGGGTGAATTTATCATTCGTACGGCGCAAAGCAACCTCAGGATCTACGCCCATCTTCCGCGCTAGGTTTGTAACCGCAAATAAAACATCGCCCATTTCGTCTTCAATGTCATCCGTCTTGCCGCTTTCATAGGCGTCTTTAAGCTCTTGCGATTCTTCATTTATTTTATGAATCACGCCGTCCAAATCAGGCCAGTCAAAGCCAACACGCGCCGCGCGCTTTTGTAGTTTTTCGGCGCGCATTAAGGCGGGTAGCGCAAGCGCCACATCGGCCAATGTGCCTTTAGTTTTCGTTTGCCCCTTGGCCGCGCGCTCAGCCGCTTTGACTTGTTCCCAAGCAACGGTTTGCTCATCCGCGCTACGGTCATCCCCCTTGTCAAACACATGCGGATGACGACGTATCATCTTGGTGACGAGATTATCAACGACGTCATCTAAATTAAACGCGCCTTCTTCATCGGCCATTTGGGCGTGAAATACAGATTGAAAAAACAAATCGCCAAGTTCTTCTTTCAAGGCCATGCGGTCGCCATGGGTGATCGCGTCTGAAACCTCATAAGCTTCTTCAATTGTATAGGGGGCAATCGTTTCGAAATTTTGTTCGATATCCCAAGGACATCCTCCAGGTGAGCGTAACTTTACCATGAGGTTTTTCACCCGCTCATAAGGCGTATCGCCAAGCGCGTGAAAGCTTGCATTAATCAGGTCATCATTCATTTGAGATGCTCATTTGTTTTCTTCATTTGCGCGGCCAAACCGTGTGCAAAATAAGTGCGCCTAACACGAGGGCAGAGACGCCGTAGCTAGCCCAAATATAGGGTGCGTATTTTCCAAATTCTAACATGCTATAACGTCTCCATCACGGCAACGCTGCCTGTGTCGCCGCTCTGACGGTTCTTTTTGGCGGCGTCCATATCGTTCAAAATACGTCTTATAGATATCCATCCAAACAGGCAGGTGTAAGCCAACATCATCACCAAAAGCGGCGTGATGATTTCGGCGGGCATAGAGGGCGAATCTATTTTTGAAATACTGGCGGGTTGATGAAGGCTGTTCCACCATTCCACGGAATATTTGATGATAGGAATATTGATAACGCCGACCATTGCGAAAATGCTCGCAAGGCGCGCGGCGCGTTTCTTATCCTCGATCACAGACCAGATCGCCATATAAGCGAGGTAGATAAACAGTAGCACTAGCACGGATGTCATGCGCCCGTCCCATTCCCACCATGTCCCCCAAATCGGTTTGCCCCAAATGCTTCCCGTCATCAGAGCCAGAGCCGTGAAAGCGGCCCCTGGCAGAGCGAAAGCTTTGGCGGCACTATCGGCGAGGGGATGCCGCCAGACAAAACTGACAAGGCTGGCCGTGGCCAGCGCCATATAAGCCATCATTGAGCACCATGCGGCGGGGACATGAACATACATGATGCGAACGGCTTCGCCCTGATCGGCTTCTGCGGGACTGGCGATCAGCGCGAGATATAGCCCTATCGCGCCCGAAATTAGCGCAGCGATCCCAAATATGGGCGCGGCGTATTTTGCGAAACGGCGAAAGCGCGCGGGGTTGGCGAGATAGCTTATCAAGGGTTACTCCAAATTCGTTTTCAAGGCCGCCGCCGCCGCTGGAATCGCAATGGCGCAGGCGATTAAGCTTAGGCCGATAAGGGCGCGAAACTCAAATGCTAATAGACCGCGCTCGGCATAGGAATTGACTGCGCCGAGGCCGAAGATCAAAAGCGGCAAAAGGAAAGGCGCGGAGATTAAAATGATTAAAAATCCGCCGCTGCCGCGCCGCGCCATGAGCGCGCTCGCGAGCGTCCCATAAGCGGCGATGGCGGGCATGGCCGCCAGCACAGAGAGCGCTGTTCCCGCTACGCTTTGCGGCGGCATAGAGAGCATGACTCCGAAGAGCGGCACAGCCAAAAGAAGCGGAACGATGGAGAGTAGGGAGAAAGAGATCATCTTGCTTAGGCTGATCGTTATCGCCGAAAGCGGGCTGAGCATAAGCTGTTCGAGTGTGCCGTCTTGCATGTCCTGCTGGAAGATACCTGAGAAGGATATCAGCGCGCTAAACAGTGTCGCGAGCCAGATGAGGGCAGGGGCAAGATCAATTAATCGCTCGCGCTGCCCGCCCACGGCGATGACGCAAAACGTCATAAACAGGGCAAAGAAAAACAACCCCAATAGCCACGCGCCGCCAGAGCGAAGCGCCAATGTTAAGTCTCGCCGAATGAGGTCGATACTCATGGCGCTGCCTCGGTATTTGTGCGGCGCAGAGTGAGGCGGCGAGCATTGGGAGAGAGGCGTTGCGTTGCGTCATGTGTGGCAATCACGGCGCTTCCGCCTGCTGCGATGTGCTCTGTGATGCAGGCTTCAATAAGCGCTGCACCGTCTTTATCCATCGCGGCTGTTGGTTCATCCATGAGCCAAATCGGCTTACCGCTGATCAGGAGGCGCGCCAATGACAGACGGCGTTTCTGCCCTGCCGAGAGCTTTCCGCACGGCACATCCGCCTTTACCTCAAGGCCGACATGGTTCAAAATAGGCGCTAGCGGAGCCGTATTTTCATAGACCTCCGCCCAAAACCCTAAAGCTTCGCGGGCTGTTAGTGTTGATTTAAACGCGTCCAAATGCCCTTGATAAGCGATGATCGAGCGCGGCTCGACATTCACGCCAGACGCTTGCCAATGTACGCTGCCATGATCCACTTGGGAGAAGCCTGCCATCAAGCGCAAAAGCGTTGATTTCCCAATGCCATTATCGCCGCAGACCCATATTAAATCGCTTGGGGCGAGTGTGAAGGAGATACCTCTTACGAGGGCCTGCTCGCCTCGGCTAATGGCGACGCCATCCAATATCACGCGGTGCGCGGCGGGCGGAGCGTAGTTTTCGGGATGTGCGCGCGGCATAGGCATGGCTCTATCTATCAGTGTTTCATGCCGTCGTGAAAGGACAAAGTGTAGCGCCGAAACATTAGGCGGATTAGCAGAAAGCTAGCTGGACAGAGGCGTGAAGAGGTCATAGTTTTGCGAAAGTAAATTACTGCGACACGTAGACGAAAGCTCTTATGTTTAAAGAAATAACCCTTCTAAGTGATCAACAAATACAGCAGCTTCGGCAAATCAGTGCTTCAGCGCAATATGTTGATGGGAAGATCAGCAATCCTCATACAAAAGTGAAAAACAACCTACAGCTCCATGATGCAAATGCTTATGGGCAATCAGCAAAGCTTCTTTTGGATGCGCTTATGGGGAGTGAAGAGTTTCGGAGTTTTGCCTTTCCCAAAAATGTCGCTCCGCCTCTTATGACGCGTTACACATCGGGTATGCATTACGGATTACACACAGATGCAGCGATGATTCCTCTGCCAAAACAGCTCTTGCGAGCAGATTTAAGTTGCACGATTTTCCTTTCAGATCCCGAAAGCTATGAAGGGGGTGCCTTATATGTAAAAATAGGCGGGGAAGGTGTACGCTTTAAAGGTCGAGCAGGCACGGCGATACTCTATCCGTCAACGACATTGCATGAAGTAGAAGAAGTCACCAAGGGCGAGCGGCATGTTGCGATTACATTTATTGAGAGTCGTATTTCAGATGTTTCAAAACGAAATTTACTCTATGAACTTAACGAAGTTGCGGCGCTCGAAGGAAATAATATGGCGTTTGAGAATTTTTCGCGCTTACAAGGGGTGCAAACAAATCTTGAACGTATGTGGTCATCATAAATTAGCGCGCCAAATTGCGCCTATTAGCGCGCCGCGAATTCCCCTATAGAAGCGCCATGACACCAAAATATAGAAATCGGCGACTTTTAATCATTGGCTGCTGCGCTGTGGCGATGGCGGCTGGGGTATGGTTGCTCTCCAGCGCGCTCAAACAATTTACTGAAATTTTCTACGATCCGAGCGAAATTTCGGCGCCTGACTTTGTCTCTGAGTCTGATAAAATTCGCGTCGGCGGCCTTGTCGTGATAGGTAGTGTTGATCACGGTGAGGACTTGCTGACGACCTTCGACTTGAAAGATTTTGAAGGCGAATCAGAGGCGAAAATCACCGTGCAATATAAGGGCGTGCTGCCTGACCTGTTCCGCGAAGGGCAGGGCATTGTTGTGACGGGCCGCGATGCGGGCGGCGGCATTGTGATCGCCGAAGAAGTCCTCGCGAAACATGATGAAAATTACCGTCCCGCGTCGTAAGGAATGACCGAAACAGGTTCGCATCTTTTAATCGTCGGCGCAGGGCTTTCGGGCCTGATGACAGCGTGGGCGTGCCTTGACCGTAATTCCGATTTGATGATTACAATGATCGACGAAGCGGATCAAATCGGCGGCGATCACACATGGTCGTTTAATCTCTCCGATATTCCTGAAAATTTGCAAGAGTGGATGAAACCCTTCATCGCCCATCAATGGAAGAAATATGATGTGGTTTTCCCGAAACGAAAGCGGCGATTGGATATCCCCTATTGCACGGGGAATTCTGATACGCTCCGCGAAGTCGTTCGCCCGTTTTTGAAATCTGGCAGGCTAAAATTGAAGCTCGGGCAGCGCGCTGTTACATTACAAGCGCGGTCTGCGGGTTCACATGTTGAGCTTGAAAATGGCGAAATTATTAAAGGTGATGCCGTTATTGATGCGCGCGGGTTCAGTCCCAATGAATTTACCGTTCTTGGTTATCAAAAATTCGTCGGTTGGGTGATCCGAACTGATGTTCCGCATGGCCTAGATTACCCAATAATTATGGACGCAACCGTGCCTCAGCTCGGCGGTTATCGTTTCGTTTATTGCTTGCCTTACACAGACCGCGAAATTCTCGTGGAGGATACTTACTATACGGATGGTAACGATCTGGCCGATGTCGAAGTCGCCGCGCGGGTCAATCAATATATCAAAGCCAAAGGTTGGGGTGATCATAAACTCCTTCGCCAAGAGAAGGGCGTTTTACCCATTACGCTCGCCAGTCAACTTGTGCGACCTTACACTGCAGTACCAAAAATTGGTATTGGCGGTGAATTTTATCATGCCGTGACGGGGTATAGCGTCCCGCAAGCCGTTCGTATTGCTCACGCTGTTGCGGGTCAAATACAGTTTATGGATAAGCTGGATGTTTTAAGTTTGAATGCTTGCGTCGGAGTGCAGCGTGTTGCGCATCATAAAAATGAACGCTTCTTCCGCCTCTTAAATCGTATGTTGTTCCGTGCGGCACGGCCCGAAAAACGCTATAAGGTTTTGCAGCGTTTTTACGGTCTCTCGGAGCCGCTTATCAGGCGCTTTTACGCAGGGCATTTAACACGCAAAGATAAAATTCGGCTATTGGTTGGCAAACCACCTGTGCCTGTTCATAAAGCGCTATATAATCTGAGCGCGCGCGCCTTTATGAGTCGCGAGCGAAAAAGAAAGACGACCCATGACGCCAGCTAATTCATCCGCAGATAAACCGACAGCCATCGTCGTCGGTGCAGGCTTTGGCGGCATTGCTTTGGCGGTGCGCCTGCAAGTGATGGGTTTTCAAACCACCCTCATTGATAACCGCGATAAGGCGGGCGGGCGTGCCTATGTTTATGAAGAAAAGGGCTATAAATTTGACGGCGGCCCGACGGTTATTACCGATCCCGATTGCCTAAAAGAGCTCTTCGATTTGGCGGGAAAGGAGATGGATGATTACGTCTCGCTCATCCCCGTTTCGCCCTTCTACCGCCTGCAATGGGAAGACGGCGATGTGTTCGATTATGACAATGCGCCAGGCATGCTCGAAGCACAAATCAAGAAACGTAACCCCGATGATGTCGCGGGCTATCACAAGTTTTTGGCCTATTCCAAAGAGCTGTACCGTGAGGGGTATGAGAAGCTCGGCACGACTGCGTTCCTTAAATTCCGCCAGATGATTTCCGCCGCCCCGCAGCTTATCCGCTTGCGCGCCGATAAGAGCGTTTATTCAATGGTTGCGAAATTCGTCAAAGACGAAAAAGTACGTCAGCTCCTGTCTTTTCAATCACTGCTCGTTGGCGGTAACCCGTTTAAAACCTCGTCCATTTATGCGCTCATTCACGCGCTCGAACGTAAAGGCGGCGTGTGGTTTGCCAAGGGCGGCACGGGCGCGCTCGTGTCAGGTCTTGTGAAGTTATTCGAAGACCTTGGAGGCGAGGTGCGTTTGGGCGATGAAGTCACGGATATTCACACCGAAGGCGACCGCGTGAGCGGCGTAACGACTGAGAGCGGTTGGAACCAATCGGCCGATTTGGTGTGTTCAAATGCCGACGTGGTGCATAGCTATTCCAAGCTCCTACGCGGTCACAAACGCGGGCGAGATTACGGTAAAGCCCTGACGAAAAAGTCCTATTCCATGTCGCTTTTCGTGATTTATTTTGGCCTGAAAACCAAACACCCCGACATGAAGCATCACATCATTCTGCTGGGCCGCCGCTACAAGGAACTCATCGCGGAAATTTTCGGCAAGGGCCGTAAACTCCCCGATGATTTCTCGCTCTATTTACACGCGCCGTCGGTTACGGATGATACAATGGCACCAGAAGGGTGTTCGTCATATTATGTCCTCTCGCCCGTGCCGCACCTCGGTCACGCCGATGTGGATTGGGACGAGGTTGGCCCGAAATATACGGATATTATTTTGGACTACCTCGAGAAACATTCCATCCCGAATCTGCGCCGTGATTTGGACGTCGTTAAAACACTCACGCCATTTGGTTTCCGCGACGAGATGAATTCGCATCTCGGCTCGGCCTTCTCCGTTGAACCTGTCCTCACCCAGAGCGCGTGGTTCCGCCCGCATAATCGTGATGACGTCATTTCAAACTTCTACATCGTCGGCGCAGGCACCCATCCAGGAGCAGGCGTTCCGGGTGTGGTCGGCGCGGCCAAGGCGACAGCGGGCGTGATCGCCGATGATTTCGCCGCTAAACTTAAACCAGCCTAGGCCGTGGATGACGTCAAAAAATTCGGCCATGCCAGCATAAAAAAAGGCAGCAAAAGTTTCGCGCTGGCCTCGCGCGTTCTGCCGCCCGAATTGCGCGATGATGCCTCCATGCTTTATGCCTGGTGCCGCTATTGCGACGACGTCATTGACGGCCAAGAAATGGGCCACGGCCAAATCGAGGATTACAAAACGGGGCAGTCTGACCGCCTAGATGTTTTGCGCGCGCAAACAACAGCGGCTCTCGCGGGCCAGCCAACGGATAATCCTGTCTTTGCGGGACTGGCACGCGTCGTGACAAATAACGCCATAGATCACCGCCATCCGTTTGATTTACTTAAAGGTTTTGAAATGGATGCGAGCGACCGCGTTTATGAAACCATGGATGATCTTTTGGATTATAGCTACCATGTCGCGGGCGTCGTCGGCGTGATGATGGCGAATATTATGGGCGTGCGAGATAACGCAACGCTTGACCGCGCCTCTGATTTAGGCCTCGCCTTTCAGCTTACCAATATCGCACGAGACGTGATGGATGACGCCAAAGCCGGCCGTGTCTTCGTCCCTCGCGAGATGCTACGGGCGGCAGGCGCGCCTATTGATGCGAGCGGATTACTCGCGCCCGATAACAAAACCGCCGTATTCAAAGCCGTCCACGCGCAACTGGATGTCGCTGAACATTATTACGACTCGTCCATGGTGGGTATCAAAGAGCTCCCCTTCCGATGTGCGTGGGCGATCTCGTCGGCCATGTTCATTTATGGCGGCATAGGGGAGCGCCTAAAGAGCATTGGCCCGACGGCGTGGGACGAACGCGTTAGCACGTCAAAATGGGAAAAAATATCGGCCGTGCGCCGTTCTTTCGGCTTTGCTCGCCGCCGCAGATCGATTGAGTTTACGCCGCGTGATGGGTTTTACGCGCGCCCGCTCTAGCGCTTTTTTGCCTGCTTAATCGCTTTAAGCTGCGCCTTTAGTTTCTCCGCATTCTCAGCATATAGAAATCCAAAACTCACCGCGCCGTCTTTGGTTGTCGTGTGATGATGGAGGCGGTGCGCGTGCACCAGACGCCGCAAATATCCCGCCTTTGGCATATATCGAAATGGCCAACGTTGATGCACAAGGCCGTCATGCACAAAGCCGTAAAACGCGCCATAAATTGTGAACCCAAGCGCCACATACCAGAGCGGCATCCACCAAAGCGATCCCGCGATAAATAAACCTGCGGCAATCACGGAAAAGCAAACGCCGTAAAGATCGTTCTTTTCAAACGGGCCGTCCGTATGAATATGGTGGCTCTCATGCCAGCCCCATCCGCGCCCATGCATATAGTATTTATGGAACCACCAGGCGAAAATTTCCATTACGATAATACTCGCGATCACGATCAGCGTATTGATAAAAATACTCATAACGCCGCTCGTTTTAACGCGCGTTTACGGGCAGGGAGCCTCCACCACGGATCACGCGGAAACAGGTGGTGTTCGTGGTGATAACCAAAATGAAAACAGCTCAAAAGCGAGAGCAGATAGGGAAACTCATTCGTGCGAGCGTTGTGATGATCGGGGAAGGGGTCTCCGTGCTTGTGCGTTAGATATGTGCCGAAATAAAAGAGCTGCACGGAGGATAAAATGGCAGGCACAGCCCACATAATGATCGTGTTCAAATAGGCCGCGCCGAGCGCAATGTAGAGCAGCGTGAAACCTAACAGGATCAAGAACTGCCTCACCCCGAAATACTGTGTGAAGAATTTAAAATACCACGGCCAAAATTTGGTGGGATTTGCGGCGTTGAAATCGGGATCTTTTTCTGTACCTGGAAAGTTATGATGATCGTGATGCGCGGCGGCCATAATCCGCCAGCTAAAGCCCGCATAAACAAACATAATCGCCGTCCCGAGCAGGGCGTTTACGCGCGGATGATTGGGCAGAATTGAGCCGTGAATTGTGTCATGGGCGACAATAAACAGGCCTACATAAAGCCAGCATTGCAGCGCAATTAGGCTGAGCGTTTGCCAAAAAGGAGCACTTAAATCATGCATAAATAGACTGAAGAGATGCACTGCAAGCCAGCCAAAACAAATCACCGCCGCAAGAATAAGTCCCACGATAGGTGTTTTTATATCTGGTGCTTTTAAGGCGTCGTTACTCATACGCGTTTCATATAATGGGCAAATGTCGCCGCCAACAGCAGACATATGGCCGCTCCGCCAAATAGCACACTCCAGACGGGCAGGAGTTCTATCACGGATTGCCCGCGCGCAAGCGTTCCGTAAAATCCGTCAATGGCGTAGGCATTAGGCGTAAATTGTCCAAAAGCCTGAAGCCAATCTGGCATCATAAAACTTGGCACCATTGAGCCGCCAATGGCTGAAAACAGCAAGACAATAAATGTAGACACCGTGTGCATTTGCGCCGTACTCGCGCAGAGACTAGCGGTAAGGAGGGCTATCGCTGAGGCCAAAGCGGCAGAGCCTACACAGGCTAAGCTTAGGCCCAATAAATAAGCCTGTACGGGGACGCCAAAGAAAATATAAGCCACGCCGACGATAAGAACGGCCTGTATCGTACCAACAAGTGTGAGGAAAAGAAACTTTCCTGATAACATAGCCAGCGCGCCCTTGGGGCCGATCAACAGCCGATCTGAAATGCCGCTCGTCCGTTCATCCAAAGTGACTGCCGCGCCTTGCATGGCGGAGAAGAGTAAAAATAATATAGCCGTTGCGCCGATATAATAGGTCACAGATTGATCGCTTGGCCCGCCCAATGTGATCGCGTCTAAAGCAGAAACTTCCGTAAATATTTCAGGCATGCTTGCCGTGTTGGCTTGCTCTGGGGCAACCTCTTTGGCCCATTCCGCCAATACTTGCCGTACTTGGCCTTTTAAAACCGTTGCCGCAACATCACGGCTAGGTTCTGTGACGAAAGTGATCGAGGGTTTTGAGCTATCGGCAATATCGCCCAAGAGCACGATCCCTGCATCGTCTTGTCCGAGGCGCACACGTTCTTTTATGTCATCCAAAGTCCAGCTCTCATCATAGCTAACGGTGAAGCTTTTTTGTTTTGTAAGCTCAAATGCAAAGGCGCGCGCCGAAGGGGCGTCACTCGTGACGGCAAGACTTGCGCGTAAATCAAGTTGCCCTCCCGAGGCATTGGAAAAAATCGCGGCGAAGATCGCAAAAATAAACCCGGGCAAAATAAAGGCTAATACAAGCGCCCCTTTGTCCCGCCAAAGTCGAAGCCACATGATTTTAAACACGGCGCTTAGCATGGAGATGTTACGGGGATGTGTTGTGGAAGCTCACCTGTCTTTTCTAAAATATGCATTAGGTGAGGGAGGCCCGGGCGGCGAATGCTGATTTCGAGAACGGCTTTATCTTCCTTACGCACGGCGTTCATAATCTTTGTGATCTGGTTTTCGTCATGATTATGGATCATGGTGGTTTGAATTGTTGGGTCGTCGCCCTCGGTAAACTTATACGCGCTTAACGCCGAGAGTGCGGCGGGCGAAGGGGGGCTATTGAAACGCAACATCACTTCACGTGTGTCCCCAAAGCATTTCGTTAGAATTTCGGTAGGCGGCGCATAAGCGAGATTTCGACCGCGCGCGAGAAGTAAGACTTTATCGCAAAGCGCTTCGGCTTGTTCCAGCTCATGGGTGACAAGCAAGACGGCCGTGCCCGTTTGCGCGATAGACCGCGCGAGACGATGAACGGTGTCGCGCGCAGGGGCGTCTGCGCCGGCCGTAGGCTCATCAAGAATTAAAATACGCGGGCCATGCATGATGGCGGCGGCAACATTAATACGGCGTTTCATGCCGCCCGATAGCGCGCTTACGCGTTCATCGGCTTTGTGTTTTAAATCGACGGCGTCAAGCGCGGCGTTGACCGATGTTGCTCGGGTTTGCCGATTTTTCATTCCCATGATTTTGGCGAATGCGATGAGGTTTTCTCGCGCGCTCATATGGCCATAAAGTCCGATGTCTTGCGGCACGAGCCCTAGGAGTTGTTGGCGGTTTCGCCCATGATGCAGGGGCGTATTGTCAATAAGAAATGTTCCTGTGCTTGCTTTCACGCGCCCGCATAAGGCTTTGATAAGAGTCGTTTTTCCGGCTCCGTTAGGGCCGATAAGGCCGACGATTTCTCCAGCGTTTACAGCCAAGTTTATATCGTCCAATGCCAGCATGTCACCGTAAGTGACACATAGGTTTTGAATGTCTAAAACCGGGCTGGGCATGATGCGCTCGCCTAGTTCAAAAACGAAAACTGGGTATCAATTACAGCGTCAAGCACGACGCTATTGTCTAGCTTTGCGCGCGCAAGAGCATCCTTAGCAGAAAGGATATACCCAGTTAGGCGGCCTTTGGCAGCGTCCGACCCGGCGAGCGCTAAGATCGTCGCTTTGCCGATATCGCGGCCTGTGGATTTCTCCGCTTGGCCGTCACTCATGATTGTGTCTTTGACGTCATCCATGAGCTGAAAGGCGAGGCCCAAATGATGGGAGAAATCTTTCAGCGCGGCGCGGCGCGGCGCGGATAGCCCTGAAATAATTGCGGCGCCTTCAATGGCGAAATCAAAAAGCGCGCCTGTTTTTAATGTATTCAGGCGTTCGATTTCGGCGATGCTCGCGCCCTTATCTGTGTTGGCAAGATCAGCGATTTGTCCTGCAATCAAACCCTTTGAGCCAACAGCGTAAGAGAGTAATTCGACAAGTTCGATGCGGGCTTCGGCAGAAATATCTGGGAGCTGTGCGAGCACGCCAAAGGCACGGTTGAGCAGCGCGGTTGCGGTTAAGATAGCGGTGCTTTCATCAAAGGCGATATGGGTCGTCGGTTGATTTCGGCGAAGCTCGGCGTCGTCCATACAGGGCAAGTCGTCAAGAATAAGGGAAGCCGCATGAACCATTTCAGCAACGCATCCGACGTCAACAGCAGCGTCCCCTGCAAAGCCTGCGCCTTGGGAAATAAAAACACAAAGAAGGGGGCGAAACCGTTTACCAGGCGAGAGTAGGGCGTGGCGTTGCGCGGCGTGTAACAACCGTGGCCAGGCTTCTGCGGGCGGGATAATTGCTGACAGGCGCGTTTCAATATTAGCTCGAGCCCCCGCAAGATGGGGGGCTATATTATCTTTGCTGTGTAGGTTTTGAGGTGCCGATTCCATATTGTCTCCGAATACCGCCTCTTCATGCCACAGCACGCGAGTCTTGCAAAGCTCGCATCTTAGGTGTCTGTCGCCTGCTAGAGAACGGCCGCGTGATGACGTAGGTGGTCTTCGATGAAACTGGAGATAAAGAAATAGCTGTGATCATAGCCTTCTTGCATCCGTAGCGTGAGGGGCTGCCCCGTTTTATCGCAAGCGGCCTGAAAGATATGCGAGCGTAAATGTTCCTCAAGGAATTGATCGTCCGTGCCTTGATCGATCAGGATATGGGCAGACGTCTGCGCGCGCATGACTAAATCCGTGGCGTCATATTCGCGCCACGTGTTGGCATCATTACCCAAATACCCTTCAAAGGCATTTTGCCCCCACGGAACTTGCGACGGCGCGACGATAGGCGAGAAGGCTGAACATGTTTTGAATAGTCTTGGGTTTTTTAAATGCAGCGTCAGCGCCCCATGCCCGCCCATAGAATGGCCGAATATCCCGAGGCGCTTCATATCAACGGGTAAGTTTTCTGATACCCAAGCCGTCAGCTCATCACGGATATAACTCTCCATGTTGAAATTCTTCGCCCAAGGCTCTTGTGTGGCGTCGAGGTAAAACCCTGCGCCCTTGCCAAAATCATAGCGGTCTTCTGTGTCGGGCACGTCATCGCCGCGCGGGGAGGTATCGGGCATAACCAGCACTATGCCGAGCTCCGCCGCCATACGCTGCGCGCCCGCTTTGGTGGTGAAATTTTCTGTGTTGCATGTCAGACCAGACAGCCAAATCAGGACGGGCGCATCCTTCGCGCCGTCAGGCGTAAACACGGCCACTTTCATGTCGCAATCACAGGCGTCCGAGCGGTGCTCATAGGTCGCCTGCACGCCGCCAAACATTTTATTTTGAGAGAGAGCTTCCACGGTCTAAAACTCAATAACACTACGGATGGATTTACCTTCGTGCATCAAATCGAACGCGTCGTTGATTTTCTCAAGCGGCATTTTATGCGTGATGAGCGGGTCGATCTGGATTTGACCGTCCATATACATATCGACAATGTTTGGAACATCCGTACGTCCACGCGCGCCGCCGAACGCCGTCCCGCGCCAGCTGCGTCCTGTTACGAGCTGAAACGGGCGTGTGCTGATCTCTTTGCCTGCGCCCGCGACGCCAATAATGATGCTCTCGCCCCAGCCTTTGTGGCAGCTCTCTAGCGCGACGCGCATAACGTCGACATTGCCGATACATTCAAATGTGTAATCCGCGCCGCCGCCCGTGATGTCGACAATATGTCCCGTCAGGTCGCCTTTAATCTCGCTCGGATTAACGAAGTCCGTCATGCCGAATTTACGCGCCATAGACTCGCGCGCAGGGTTCAAATCAACGCCGACAATTTGCTTTGCGCCAATCATTTTCAGGCCCTGAATAACGTTAAGCCCAATACCGCCGAGACCAAAGACAACGCAGCGCGTACCCGCCTCAACCTTGGCCGTGTAAATCACTGCGCCGACGCCCGTCGTCACGCCGCAGCCAATGTAGCAGGCCTTATCAAACGGCGCGTCTTTGCGAATTTTCGCCAGGCTGACTTCGGGCAAAACCGTGAAATTCGAAAATGTCGAGCAGCCCATATAATGCAGGACCGGCTGACCCTTATAGCTAAACCGCGAGCTGCCATCGGGCATAACGCCTTGCCCCTGTGTGGCGCGCACGCTCTGGCAAAGATTGGTCTTGGGATGCAGGCAATAATCGCATTCTCGGCACTCGGCCGTGTAAAGCGGGATGACGTGATCGCCGGGTTTGAGTGACGTCACGCCCGCGCCAACCTCTCGCACGATGCCCGCGCCCTCATGACCTAAAATCGCTGGGAAGGCGCCTTCGGGATCATCACCGGAGAGCGTGAACGCATCCGTATGGCAAACCCCCGTCGCCATAACCTCAACCAGAACTTCGCCAGCCTGCGGTCCAGAGACGTCAACTTCGACGATTTCGAGTGGTTTTCCAGCTTCAAAAGCTACAGCAGCACGTGATTTCATGAGATTTCCCTTTTTATTTCTTTTAAACAGGAAAACTCCAACTGTTAACCCGTTTATGAGATTTTCTGATTGCGAAATTACGCGCCATCTTGCGTCGCCTCTTCAAAGCCGCTAATTGCCGCCTATAGCAAAGCATATGTGAGCCATGCAGATATGAGCAAGACAGATTATAATCAACTCGGTCAACTTGGCCGGCAAGACCCGCTACCAAGTTCCCCCGATCAGGCGGTGTTGGAACGTGTAAAAAATCCGTGCGATGAACCTTATATGGTACGCCTTGTTGCGCCGGAATTTACCTCCATTTGCCCCGTAACAGGCCAGCCTGATTTCGCGCATTTGGTTGTTGATTATGTCCCCGATCAGTGGATCGTCGAGAGTAAAGCCTTTAAGCTCTTCCTCGGGAGTTTCCGTAATCACGGCGATTTCCACGAAGCCTGCACGACGGGTATCGGGCAGCGCCTTGTGAGGGAAATCTCCCCGCTCTGGCTACGGGTCGGCGGTTATTGGTATCCGCGCGGAGGCATCCCGATTGATGTGTTCTACCAACACGGTAAAGCCCCCGAAGGCGTCTGGATTCCCGATCAAGGTGTTCCGCCTTATCGCGGGCGAGGCTAGGCCACTTTTAAAACCTACATTTATCTAAGCTTTTTGTTGCAAAGCGAAGCTGCGCGCCTATCTTAGAGGGCAGGAGGCCCTATGGCTAAATTAAATCTCGCAACCGATTCTAATGCAGATGACTGCGTCTGGTCGGAGCTTAAGCGCGAAGCGGCGAAATATGCGGCGCAGGAACCTGCACTTTCATCGCTGCTGCACGCAACTATCCTGGAACAGGAAAATTTAAGCGGTGCTCTCGTTAATCACCTGTCCGAAAAACTCGCGACACAAGAGTTCTCAACTTTAAAGACGCGCCGTGTTCTGACAGAGGCGCTTGAGAGCGACCTGGGGCTGATCGATCAAACAGCGCGCGACCTTCTCGCGATCAAAGAACGTGACCCGGCTGCGCATAGCTATCTGCAAGCCTTTATGTATTTCAAAGGCTTCATGGCCATCCAAACGCACCGCTGCGCCCATGCGCTCTACAAAAGTGGCCGCGACCTCTTGGCGTTTCATTTTCAAAACCAAAGCTCAGAGCGTTTTGGCGTGGATATCAACCCTGCTGCCAGAGTGGGATCAGGCATTATGCTGGATCACGCGACGGGCTTTGTGATGGGCGAGACGGCGGTTATTGGCGAAGATTGTTCTATCCTACAAGGCGTAACGCTGGGCGGGACAGGGAAATCTGACGAAGACCGCCACCCCAAAATTGGCGACCGTGTTTTAATCGGCGCGAA
>JBMYWT010000006.1:0-7194 GCA_049607665.1 Maricaulaceae bacterium | reverse complement strand
GCCGGCTCTGTTGTGCTAAAGGCTGTGCCTGATAATTGTACCGTTGCGGGCGTTCCCGCGAAACCTGTGGGCGGGCCGTGTTGCGGTAATCCGGCCAGTTCAATGGATCAAAAATTTGGAGACGATCATGAAGCCTGAACAAATTGTCATGGTGCGCAACTATCTGTGTAAACGTTTCGCCACAGAGGGCATTACCCTAAAGCCGCGCAAGGTCGCCGACTCGGTTGAAGTCTATCTGAATGATGAAATTCTCGGCCTGCTTTATATTGATGACGAAGATCCAGATGACATCTCTTATGATCTGAATATCTCAATTTTAGCTGAAGATTTAGACACTTAGCCGTGGTTGCCTATTCCCTCGGAGACGTTTCCCCGCGCATAGATGACGACGCGTGGATCGCCGACAGCGCCGATGTGATCGGCAATGTCGACATGATGGCGGGCTCATCCGTTTGGTTTGGCGCGGTCGTACGCGGTGACAATGAGCCGATTGTGATCGGCGCAAGATCGAACGTCCAAGACGGCTCTGTGTTGCATTCGGATCCCGGTTTCCCGCTAAATATCGGGGAGGGCGTCACCCTCGGTCACCAAGTTATGGTGCATGGCTGCACGATTGGAAACAACTCGCTTGTCGGGATTGGCGCGACGATTATGAACGGCGCTGTGATCGGCAAGAACTGTATTATCGGCGCACATGCGTTGGTGACTGAAGGCAAAATCATCCCCGACGGATCAATGGTCATGGGGTCGCCCGGCAAGGTCGTGAAGACCCTAACCGAGCCGCAAATCGCCATGCTTAAGGGCAGCGCCGAAGTCTATGTGCAAAATGCGAAACGGTTCAAAACGGGCCTAAAAAAGCTCGCTTAGAGTGTTTGGGCCAACACCCAGTTTTTTCTATCTGTGATATAAATTGGGCGTAAACTTCAACCCAGAGTCATACAGTATTCTTACAGCATCCTTACAGCATTGATGCTGCACGCTTACAGTATCCTTGCAGCACGCATACAGCATAATGAACGCATTCATGCAGTATTTTATTAGGTGAAGGTGTTTTATATGCACTTAATGAGAGTGTTTTTATGCGCTGTGTTTTTCGTCATAGCCATGAAACATAGAGGGCTTAGAGGCTGGGTTTTTAACAAAGGATTTGCCCTAATCCATCCAAAGCGCGCGTATCCGATTGTCCATATCTGCGCCGAGGTTGAACCAGGCGGAATGCTGTTCATTGGCGGCAGAGATGAAGAGGCGGTCTTGGCGAGTGAGCGTTTCCGAAAGGCCATGTTGCAGCGTTTGCGCGTCAGCATTGGTTTTTAAAACCCAGACCGTATCGCCCACGCGTTGGGCTTGGCCGTAATTTTGAAGAGCCTGCAAGAAACGCATGGCGCTGCTGGATTGAACTTCGGCCATCACAACATAAACATTGGAGGGCGCGGGTTCGGCTTGCGGCGCGTAGCTTTGCGGCTGTTGATAGGAATCCGCTTGATGCGCAGGCGCGCTATAGGCGGCTTGCGGCGCGGCATGGCCCAAGGTTTGAAGCGGTGCGGCTTGGGTGTTGTAAGAGGGCTGCGGTTCATATGCGGCCTGAGAGGCATAGGCGGGCTGAGGCTGCTGGGTAGGCGCAGGAGCCGGCGCGGGCGTTGGCGCCAGCGCCGCAGCGAATTGCGGGAAGGCGGCGGCATAGGCATAGGGCCCGCGTGCCTCTTGGGAGATCAAGCTCTCGGCGATGACGCGTCCTTCGCGAACAAAACCATGCATTTGCTCAAGCGAATAGGGGCCATAAGATTGGCCTCCGACCTCGACGAACCATTGATTTTGAGTCAATTGCATGGGGCGCTTCTAGCGGTTTTCTGAAATGGCCGCTATCCCAAATTCAACCAAGCTGTTAGTAAGAGCTAAGAATAGAGCTGCTATGACCCAAAATGCCCCCACGCCGCCCCGCGAACCCATATTTAACATAAGCGAACGCGCTCCCGTCGTGCTGGGCGCAGTGTTTATTGCCGTGCATGTTGTGGCGACTTATGGGCCGTTATTTTTGCAAAATATCATCGCTATGTGGGGGTTGTTAATGTCGCCTGATATGGCGGCGCAGATAAATGATCTGCCTGCGGGCCGTGCATACACCTCGCTTATATTGCATGGGTTCCTACACGGGAGCTGGGCGCATGCCCTTGTGAATACAGCGATGATGGTGCCCTTTGGCGTTGTTACAATTAAGGGCGCAAAATTACGCGCGGCGCAAAAAGGGCGAAGCGCACGCGGCGAAGGGACGTTTCTTTTTGTGTTCTTCGCAGGCGTGATTATTGGCGGTGCGGGGCAGCTTTTATATTGGAAGATTTCTGGTGAGCCGGGCTCGGCCCTGGGCGCATCGGGCGGCGTATCGGCGCTCTTTGCCTGCGGGGCATGGGCGATGGGCGGACGACCGCAGCTCTTGAAATTTGCAGGGGCTTGGCTGCTGATTAATATTGTGATGATATTTGCAGGCGAAGTGATGACAGGCGGCGCTGGCGTCGCTTGGGCTTCACACTTGGCAGGTTTCGCCGCCGGAGCCGTCCTCGGGCCATTACTCGTGCGCGCAAATAGCACAGGTTTTCGCGCGGTGCAAAATTAAGCAGAGTTGAACTAAGCGGCGCTGAATTAGAGCTCTGCGACGGCTTTGCGGATGCGGTCTTGGTCATTATCATTCAAGCGGTTGATGAAGTCGTAACGCGGCGGGTAGAGGTCTTTGCACTCTATGATTTTATCTTCGCCGATGATTTTTACGAAAACTTCCCAGCGTATCAATCCTGAGGTTTGCTGGTCTTCGGGGGCTTCGTGGTCAAAAAAGATGACGTTGTCCGTTTTGGGCAAGAGAGCGTCCACGCCGAGCGATAAGACAGCATAGGGGATGATGTCGCCATCGTCATTTTGCAAGGCTGAATAACTGGCGACGAAAATATCTTCGCCATTTTTTTCGTAGTTTTCATCTAAGCAGCGCTTTTGCTCGTCATAGGCGCTTAGGTTTTCTATCACGGTTTGATTGTAAATAATTTGATAGGCAGGGTGATCTGGCTTGGCGGTTAGGGGGCTCCAGCCGCCTGCGCCGAATGTCCAAAAACGCGAGGAGAGCGGGCGGTGTTCATGCGACAGCTCTTGACCCGTTGCGGCCATTTTAGCGAGGATATCGGCATCGAATGTATCTGTGACCAAACAGATAGAGTGGGACGGCATAAAGACGATGGGGTCGCCTTCAAAGGGGAGTTTGCCTCTGGGGTGGAGGCTAATGACGCGGGCGGCGTCATAATCATCATTAAAAGGAGATATCCAAAATCCGTCTTGGGCCTGCCATGTGGCATTGCTTGTGACGTCTATCATATTGTCTTGGGTGATTTGCGCGGCGTCTGCGGCGGAGAGGGCGTGGGTTTCAAAATCATCAGAAGATAAAAGGCTGACCGTGTCTTGCATGTCTCGGACATATTCAAGGCGTAGATCGCCAATTTCTGCCGCGAGGGGATTGTAATCTTTCGCCCCCATGCCCTTCATATAAAGTGCGCGATTGGCCATTTCTTCGGCTGTGCGAACGCGGTAATAAATGTGGGATTTAAAGTCTTCCGTATCTTGCGGTTTGTCTTCGGTCATCTGCCCAATAAGCCGTGATAAATATTCATGGCGCGCCTCGGGGCTGTCTGATTTAATGCGGTTAAATGTATTGGGCAGCGAGATTTTTAGGCCGAAATCCTCGCCTTCTTTGACACCTGTTTTCTCGATCATTTTCGTTTCGGGGTGATAGAGATAGACGTCATTTGGAAAATAACTCTTCAGAACATCAAGAATCTCTGCGGCCAAATCATCCATGGAATAATTTGCGCCATCTTGGGTTTTGTTCTTTTTCTTTAGCCACTTAAACATGGTGCCGTCCCTTGAATTTAGGCGTTCGTTTTGACGATATTTGAAATGGATAGCAATCCGAAAACGCCGCGGGAGGCTTACCCAGGGCGTAGAAATTTAGAGTCTGAAGCTCTTATGCTCCGCCGCCATCAATGCTTATAAACCTTGCTGCGCCGGATTGAGCGACTCTTAGCTGAATTGTTAGGGGCGTCTCTGCGCCTTCATGAAGGGTTTGCGCGAGGGGCGTGTCGAACTCATAGCTTAGGCGCAGAGTTTGATCTTCGGCCTGAGTGACGATACCGCGCAATGTGATGGCGTGGTCGCCATCTTTATCGCCTGTCTTCGCGTGGTTTATCCCAAAGACATAGCCGATCTTACCGCCAGAGACGGCCGCATGAATATAGGCAACATCACCTACGGCAAATGCGTCATCGCCTGCGAGTTGCGTAAGGTCGAGTGGGGAGAGGGCCGAGATAAAGTTTATGGACGGCGCGGCCCTTCTCGCGCCGTCCATAGACGTGGTGCTCTCTTCGCTTTTTGCTTTCGGATTTTCATCCTGAGTTTGCACGAGAGGTTCCACGAATTGGGGAGTAACTGTTAGGCTCACATAGTGATCAAGCGGCTGTATGTGGGTGCGCGCAGAGACAGCAATAAAAGGCAAACCAGCAAGGAGTAAAATTGCTAAAACGGTGCGAGATGCATAATGTAAAACTGTTATCATCGCGTTGGAAGTCTTGTGAAATAAGCTCCGCCAACGGGCGCGCCCATGGAGGCGTCATGAGTCTTGCTTGGCCATGTGGGCGTTTCAGGCGGCGTTGGCGATATTATGGCACGTAGGCTTGTTGTGCTGAGTAAGGCGAGACAGCAAAGGCTGAACAGGAAGCTAAGGCTCATGATAAGAAGTGTTTCAGGTCCTACATAAGAAGAGTTTTGGATGAATTGCATCTCTACCGCACAGAGAGAAAGTCCAGCGAAGCTCATAATCATTTTCCCGCGTTGCATGCCGTTAATTGCCATAGCTACAGCCGTGGCAAAGATCATTCCCGCGATGACAAAGGCAATGCTAGGTGAAGGAACTTGTCCTGTATATTGTGCGAAACGATAAGCGAAAATGTCAGGATGATTGGTCATAGACATCACGCTAAATCCAATCACAGAGAGCGCTAGCATTGCAGGAAGCGATAGACCTCCGTGCCATAAAATGGCGAGGCCGCTAATGGTGATGGCTATGAAAACAGTAGCGCGATACGCAAAATTACCAGTGGCAGTGGAATTTAGAGATTGCCAAATTTCGGCTTGTGGGCTGTGCCAGAAATGTTGCAAGGCCATTACTCCACCAATTGCTACAACCCAACCAATTGCAATATGTAACACAGCGTCTTCGACATTCATGTTCGCAATGCATTTGCCGATACGGTAATGGGCAATGCCGATAAGGGTGATGAGACCAGCAATTTGTAAGGATGAAATATTGCCAAGGGAATTATGTGTCATACAGATCAAGTAAATCCAAAGATAAGCAGCAAAACTCGCCGTTGTTGTTGCAATACGTGAACTTTGTTGACTTGCGGTAATGAGTTGCATGCCAGTTAGAAGGGGGAGCGTTGAGAGTGGTATAAGATTTACTGCGCTGACTTGTGAAAATAACGTCACCCAAATAAGCGCGCCGCAACATGATATAATCAATGCCATATTAGAGCGCATGAGCCAGGCAGTTATGAGGGCGATAGCGCTAAACCCAAAAGCACCGTCAATAAGGCTGATATCCATGAAGTATTCGCCTGCCAGCGTTCCCCATAAGCCAGCAGCGCTTGTTAGTGCAGTGAGAATTGAAAATTCTGCAAGACGCAAACGTTTTTTGTGACGCGCGGCGGACGATAAACTTAGGGCTGTGCAAATCAATCCGATAAAACTTAGGCTGCGTTCTGCGGTTGTGCTTGGGTTATATAAATACCAAAACGCAGTCACTAAGGACGCGAGCCACATAAGCGTGAGCGCATGAACGAATGTATTGAATTCTTTTGGGGTTGAACCATCCCAGCCCATACCGCCAGGCCCACGAGGGCCACCACCACGTTCAATACGGTAAATGTTCATTTCACGTAAAGCCGCGTTAAACCCTATCGCATCACCAAGAGGGTGCTGCGCGGTAGATGCATTATCATTCGCAAAGGTTGTATCAAGGCGGCCATTCATGGGCGCGGCGTAGCGAATTTCGTGCCAATTACACCCTATTGGTTTTTGTTGGGTATTTTATAGAATTATGGGATAGAACAGCCACGGTTTGTGTCGTTTTGATACAGAAAGTTAAGTCTATCCTTTTGCGCCGCTAGGCAGCTCGCCTAAAACCTCAATCACGGACTTAATCAGCGGGATTTCATGCTGCATTGCGCGGTAGCCACGCTCAATAAGTTCATCAGCTTTGGTGAACTCTAGCATTCCAATATGGCCGATACGCGGGGCGACAAAGACATCTGGCGGGTCCCCCGCAAGGCGAGAGCGCGATATACGGTCCATGACAATGTTCAAAGAACTCATCATCACAGAGCCAATTTTGGGGCCTTTGCCGGGCTTATGTCCGCCCATCATGCTTTTCAGAAGTAAACGATCAGGGCGAAGTTTATTTAGTGATTGGCTGGCCAGTTCAAACGGGTCTACGGAATCGCGCTCATCGTGATCGTCTTCGGGGAAGTCCAGTTCATGAGATGTACCGATAGGGCCAAAGGCGTCGCCGTTCAAGCTGACGGCGATGACCATATGCGCGCCAAGCGCTCGCGCGGCCGATACGGGCACAGGGTTCACAAGCGCGCCGTCAATCATGAAGCGGTTATCAATCTTTACGGGCTCAAACGCGCCGGGCAGCGCATAGGACGCGCGAATGGCGGGGACAACAGGCCCTTTCTGGAGCCAAACCTCATAGCCTGTGCGTAGGTCACAGGCGACAGAGATAAATTTACGGTCAAAGTCTTCAATGCGCTGGTCGCCCATATAGTGATTAAGCACGCGCGCTAAACGCTCGCCGCGCATAAAACCAGAACGCCCCCAGCTGACGTCCATATAGCTCATCATGCGGCGGCGGTTCAGGCTCCGTGCCCAATCTTCCAGCACGTCAAGTTTGCCGGCCAAATACGCCGCGCCGACAACAGCGCCGATAGACGTGCCTGTGACGATGTCGGGTTTAATCCCGGCCTCTAAAAGGGCGCGCATCGCGCCAATATGCGCCCAGCCGCGCGCCACGCCGCCGCCTAGCGCTATCCCAAGGGGCGGACGTTTTCCTGTAACAAGTGAACCAGATGGGCTTTGTAATCGCATATCCTTTCCTATGCGGGC
>JBMYWT010000005.1:0-73798 GCA_049607665.1 Maricaulaceae bacterium | reverse complement strand
CGTTTGTTGGTCGAACTTTCCGAGAGAGATGTCGACACAAAGGCGCGCGGCTTGCGCCTAACGACGCGACGTTTTGATGGTGGCGTTGCCGGATCCAGTGATGTGCGTCTTGCGCGTTCATCGCTTGCAAGCGCGCAGGCTGTGCAAGCCTCCCGCAAGCAGCGCCTCTCTGCGCTCTCGCGCAGCCTTGAAGTATTGCTCCGTGAATACCCAAGTGAAACTTTGATGGCCGCCACGGATCTACCGTCTTTGCCCTCTCTTGGCGGCGTCGGCAGTCCAGAATATATACTGCGTCACCGCCCTGATATTTTGGCGTCTGAAAGCCGTATGCAGGCCGCAGGCTTACAAGTCGATATTGCGCGCAAGGCGTTGTTGCCGCGCCTTTCATTTGATGGCGGCGTGAATGCGAGCGGATCATCCCTTAGCAATTTCTTTGATATCGATTCAATCGTTGCCAATCTTGCGAGTAATCTCACGCAGCCGATTTTCCAAGGCGGCCGTTTGAAAGCCAATGTTGACGTTCAAGAAGCGGTTCTACGCCAACAGCTCGAAAGCTATTCTGGCACGGTTTTAAATGCTTATCTTGAAGTTGAAAATGCATTGGATGCCGAGATGCGTCTTGAGGAAAGAGAAGACGCGCTGCGTGTTTCTCTTGATGAGGCGATAAAAGCGGAAGAACGTCTTGAATTGCGTTACACCGAAGGGCTTGCTACAATCTTACAATTATTGGATAGTCAATCTCGCCGATTGAGCGCGGAGAGCCAACTTATTAGCGCGCGCAAAGAAAGATTGGCTAATCGGGTCAGGCTGCATGTTGCGATTGGCGGGGGCGATATTGCCCAAACAAGTCAAACGGCTGAAAATACGGGATCGTTTATTTATGTCCCAGCGCCATTTGAGGGCCAAACACGCCTTGTTCAAAAACAAAGTTTGTAACGTTCAAGGCATTACTATTTAGGCAAGAAAGCCTAACACATTTAAGCGGATTTTAAGGTCACACTTATGCATAGCTCAGACACTCATTCAGCCCCCAAATCGGGGTTTTTGCGTAAATTCCTCGTCATTGTTATTCCAATTCTGATTATCGTGGCCGCTTTCATCGCTATGTCAGCCATGGCGAGTATGAAAAAACCGCCGGCTGTGTCGAAACGTAAAAACCCCGTTTTGGCGGTTATGGCGACAGAGGCCTATATGGGGTCACCTGTTTTGGATGTCCGCGTTCAAGGGCAAACACGCCCACGTACAGAGGTGGATATGTCACCACAAGTTGGCGGCAAGATCGTTTATGTGTCCCAGCAATTTGTGGCGGGCGGGGTCTTTAAAAAAGGCGAGGTTCTTTTACGCCTTGAAACAGCAGATTATAACGTGGCAGTTGTACGGGCCGAAGCGGGTCTTGCCCGCGCGGAACAAGCGGTCATCAGAGAGCAAGCCGAAGGCGAAATTGCGCGTCAAGACTGGGCGGATATGGGCCGCACGAGTGCGCCATCTGATTTAACATTACGTAAGCCGCAGCTCGCAGAAGCCAAAGCGAATATGCTCTCGGCTCAGGCGGATTTGGATAATGCGAAATTACAGCTTTCGCGTACCGTTATTCGCGCGCCCTTTAATGGACGTATCCGTGACCGCTTTGCCGATATTGGTCAATTTGTGGGGCCAGGCACACGTTTGGCGCGCGTCTTTTCGACAGACGCGATTGAAATTCCGCTTTCATTGTCAGATGCTGATTTAACGCGTCTTGAGATCCCAATTTCTATGACGCCCAATTCACCGGATGCGCCAGAGGTGAAAATCTCAGCTGTTATCGCGGGTAAATTGCGTCATTGGCAGGGTAAAATTGTCCGTACCGATGGCGCGTTTAACCCGCAAACGCGTACCTTTTCTGCGATTGCCGAAGTCAAAGACCCTGCAGGCGCGGGCGCCAGCGAAGACGGCATACCATTACCATCCGGGCTTTTTGTGGACGCGGATATTGTGGGTAAAGCTTTGGAAAATGTGGTGATTATTCCGCGTGATGCCCTGCGGCCAGAAAACAAAGTCTATGTTGTCAACGATAAAGCCGAAGCGCAAAGCCGTGACGCAGTTGTGCTCGACACCAATAGCGAACGCGCAGTGTTGGCATCAGGCGTATCTGCGGGCGAGCTTGTGATTGTTTCTCCGCTTGAGAAATCACAACTGAGCCTAACGTTTAAAGTCTTGGACGTGAATGACCCGTCTGTTGTTCTGATCGAACCGCCGAAAAAAGAAGAACCGAAAACGGATGAGGCGGAAGATGACGGCAAAAAGAAGAAACGTTCCAAACGCCGTAAAAAGAAAGACGAAGCCAAGAAGAAGAAAAAATCATCTGAAGAATCTGCGGATGTTGTGAAAGGGCAAAAATAATGAAGCGCTTAATTTCATGGTGGGTTCACAATGGTATCGCGGCCAATCTTTTGATGGTGGCGATTTTCCTTATGGGGATTTTCGGTTTCTTCAAACTAGAGCGCGAATTTATTCCTGCGCCAAAAATTACAACGATTTCGGTCTCGGGTTCGTGGCTCGGCGCGTCGCCAAATGATATTCAAGAACAAATTATTTCCCGCGTTGAGCAATCCATTGAGGGCATAGACGGCATTAACTATGTCGAAGCCAATGCTCGTGAAAGCTTTGGTAGCGTTACCGTCCATGTTCTGGTGACGGCTGATTTCAACAAAGTTCTTGATGAAGTCAAAGCGCGTGTCGACGGTATCAATAATTTGCCGCCTGATGCCTTCCGCCTGCAAACGCGGCGCGGCGATTTCCAGATGGATTATATGTATCTGGCGCTTTACGCCGAAAATAATGATGTTGACCGAAAAGAGCTACAAAGGCTCGGTGTTGATCTGCAAAAGGAAATGGCCAAGCTTTATGGCGGCGAACTAACACGTCTCATCACGCGCTTGGACGAAGAAATCACGATTGAGATTTCGGAAACAGATCTACGCCGGTTTAACTTAACCTTCTCGCAAGTCTCTCAGGCGATTTCGGGCAGTTCTTTGAACTCTTCGGCTGGCGAAGTGAAAACATCTGCGGGTGCCTTACAGCTTCGAACACGTAGTCTCGCCGATTCTAAGGATGAGTTTGAAAATATTATTGTTCGCCAATCCACAGATGGCGGCACAGTTCGAGTTAAAGACATTGCCCGCGTTATTGACGGTTTCGAAGACGTTGATTTCTTCTCAGAATATAAAGGCCGCTCGGCAATGTTCTTTCAGGTCTTAACACCCGAAAAAAGTAACATTACAAAAACCGGTAAGATATTTGAAAAATTCGTTGAGAAACGCGCGGAAACGCTTCCACGCGGCATTGTCCTTGAAATGTGGGCGAATGGTGCCGACGGTTTTGACGGCATGATGGGATTGATTTTCTCTAATGCGCTTATGGGTATGGCATTGGTACTCGTTTTCCTTTGCTTCTTCTTGCGTCCCGCCGTGGCCTTCTGGGTAAGCCTTGGTATTTTAACCGCCTTTACGGGCGCGCTGGCGATTGCTCCGGCTATGGGCATTACGTTTAACATTTTCTCGGTCTTTGCGTTCTTACTTGTGATCGGGATTATCGTGGATGACGCGATTGTCGTGGGCGAATCTATTCACTTGCACGTCGAAAATGGCATTTCAGGAGAACGCGGCGCGATAGCCGGCGCGAATATGGTCGCCAAACCTGTTTTCTTCGCGGTTTTGACAACTATGCTCGCCTTCTCGCCTTGGGCGTTATTGTCAGTGTCTGTTGTGACGATCACGTCGCAAATTACATTTGTTGTTGTCGCGGCTTTGACATTCTCTTTGATCGAAGCCTTCTTTATTCTGCCAGCGCATTTGCGTCATCTTAAGCCAATCAACCAAAATGCGCCGGGCCGCCTTACGCGTATTCAAACGGCGATATCGAATAGTCTTGTGACGTTTTCAGAAAAGCGTTTCCGTCCAATCGCTGCTTTTTGTATTAAATATCGTTATGCGACATTTGCCTCGTTTATGGCGTTGTTCTTGCTCGCCATTAGCGCGGTGCAGCATGGCTATGCACGTTTCAGCCCCGATGGAGATGTTTCGGGTGACATGATGATGGTGAATATAAGTTTCCCAGAAGGCACGCCTTTTACGCGTCTTTTACAGGCCCAAGAGCAGCTCGCGGAAGCGGCAGACAAGCTTAATGAAAATGCCAAAGAAGATTTTGGCGTAGATTATACCATTATTCCGACGCCAGGCAGTTTTGTTCAAGGTAGACGCCTTCAAGCCTTTATGGGGTTGGCCCCGCTGGAAGATCGGACAACGATCACGAATAAAATGATTGAAGCGAAATTTGAAGAATATCTCGGAGAGTTCCCAGATGCCTACCGTGTTTCAATCAATGCAGGCGGCGGCGGGAGTAATAATCGCGGCCTCTTCTTTGGGGTGGGCGCGAAAACGCCTGAAAGCCTCATGGCGGCGATTGCGGATCTGAAAACCCAATTTGAAAGCTATAGTAACGTCCGCCGAACTTGGGATAATTTCGAAAGCTCTGCGCAGGAAATGCAGTTCACACTTAAGCCGGGGGCTCAGTCGTTGGGCATTACGTTGGCTATGGTGTCACAACAAGTGCGAGAAGCCTTCTTTGGCCGTCAAGTACAACGTCTTCCGCGTGACGGCGAAGATGTACGCGTTGTTGTCCGCTATCCAAAATCAGCGCGCCAGTCGATTGATACGCTACAAAACTTGCGCATTCGTGCGGCCAATGGCGTTGAAGTACCTCTATATGAGGTCGCAGAGATTACATTTGCGCCGGGCGTGACGCGGGTTAACCGCCGTGACCGCAAGCAAGTGGCCTATACGGGCGCAACCGTCAAAGGCGGGGCAGAAGCCCGCCAAGACATTATGAAAGACCTAGAAGGGAACTTTTTGCCCGAATGGGAACTACGTCATCCCAATGCCGAACGTATCGTAATTGGACAAGATGAAGAAACAAAGCGGCAATTCCGCGAGCTTACGAATTACGGCCTGATTGTTTTGGTCGTGATGTATATGATGCTCGCTATTGCGTTCTCATCCTATTCGCAGCCTTTCTTGATTTTGATCGCTATCCCCTTTGCTTTTGTTGGCATGGTGGCGGGCGCGCTCATAACGGGTATCCCAATTAGCATCATGTCTATCTTTGGCTTCTTTGCGGCCGCAGGTGTGGCGATTAATGATAACCTTGTTTTGATTGACTATGTGAACAGGCTTCGCTCGCGCGGCGTCGGGGCGTATCAGAGTATGGTGGATGCCTGCGTAGCGCGTTTCCGTCCTATTTTGCTGACGTCTTTGACGACCTTTGTAGGTATTTTACCGATGCTCGCAGAGCGCTCATCACAGGCGGAGTTCTTAAAACCGCTCGTGGTCGCTTTGGCCTTTGGTGTTTTGTTTGACTTCTTCCTAACGCTCTTCCTTGTCCCCGCTATGTATGCGATGGGCGTCGATGTTGGACGTCTCTTTAAGGGACTATGGACAGGTGAAAAACAGCCAAAACTCGGTTCGCGTTATAATCCTGATGTGGCGCTTGCGCTTGACGATTTGGACTTAGAAGACGCCACGCCAGCGCGCACCGCACTACAGACTTCATAACGATTAAATTGACACTCAAAGGAACGATTATGTCATTAAAAAAACTCATCATCCCAAGCGTCATTGCGCTGACGATTGCGTCGTGCTCTGATCTTAATATTAAGGGCGAAGACGTTGCACAAACCTCTGCGCCTGTCGCCGAAGCGGTTCTGGGTAGCTATGGTATTGCCACAGAGAATATGGATTTATCCGTTAAGCCGGGCGATAATTTCTTCCGCTATGTAAACGGTAAATGGCTCGATAATACGGAAATCCCAGCAGATAAATCTAACTACGGTTCGTTTAATATGTTGGCGGACGAATCCGATGAACGCGTCAAAGCGATTATCGAAGCCGCGTCTGCGACGCCTGCGAAAAAGGGATCTGAAGAACAAAAAATCGGCGATTTCTACGCGGCCTTCATGGACACAGATTCTATCGAAGCAGCAGGCTTGGACGCAGTAAAGGGCGACCTTGCTAAAATCGCGGCTGTAACAAGTCATGCCGAAGCAGCGGCGCTTATGGGTGATCCGTCTCTTGGTCTAGGCGCGCCGATTGGCGGCTGGGTTGATGTGGACGTCAAAGATATTGAAAACTATATTTTCTATCTGACACAGTCTGGCCTTGGCATGCCTAATCGCGATTACTATTCCGACGAAGGCGAAAAATCAGATGGCTTACGCGCGAGCTATGTCACTCTGCTAACAAGCCGTTTATCTGCCGCAGGTCTTGATAACGCAGCCGAGCGCGCTGCGGCCATTATGGCCTTTGAAACGCAAATGGCGAATGTTCATTGGACGCCAACCAAGCGCCGTGACCGCAGCCTAACATATAACAAAATGACCAAGGCAGAGCTGTCTGATTATGCGGCGGGTTTCCCATGGGAAGTCATGTTTGAGGCATCGGGTATTTCAAATCAAACAGAATTTGTTGTTCGTGAAAATGATGCGATTCAAGGTTTGGCCAAGATTTTTGGCGAAACGGATATCGCTGTTATTCGCGACTATATGACGGCGGGTTATATCGGCGGCATGTCGGCTTATTTGCCTAAAACTATTGATGACGCCAATTTCGAATTTTACGGCAAAGCCTTACGCGGCACAGAAGTACAGCGTGATCGCTGGAAACGCGCGGTTAGCCAGATTGACGGCTTTATGGGCGAAATGGTGGGCAAAGTTTATGTCAAAAAACACTTCCCGCCTAACAGTAAAGTTCAAATGGACGAGCTTGTCGAAAATCTAAGAGGTGCCTTTAAAGAGGGTATCGATAATCTAGAATGGATGGGCGATGAGACAAAAACGCAGGCTCAAGATAAGCTCGCGAAATTCAATCCCAAAATCGGCTATCCAGATGAGTGGACGGATTATTCATCCCTAAGCGTTGACCGTGATGATCTTATCGGAACTGTGAAATCGGCAAATGCGTGGCAGTGGGCCGACATGATTTCTAAACTTGGCGGTCCGATTGACCGCGGCGAATGGGGCATGAACCCACAGACTGTAAACGCCTATTACCGTCCGTCGTTAAATGAAATCGTCTTCCCAGCTGCGATCCTGCAAGCGCCATTCTTTGATCCAGCGGCTGACCCAGCTGTGAATTACGGCGGTATTGGCGCTGTGATTGGTCATGAAATGGGCCACGGTTTTGACGACCAAGGCCGCAAGACAGACGGCAATGGAGAACAGCGTGATTGGTGGACCGAAAGCGATGGAACAGCGTTTAAAGAACGTGCCGATCAACTGGTCGGTCAATTCGCCGCCTTTGAACCGCTCCCGGGTGAATTCGTCAATGGCGAGCTTACATTGGGCGAAAATATTGGCGATCTTACGGGGATCACAATGGCCTATAATGCTTATAAAAAATCTTTGAACGGCAAAGATGCGCCGATCATTGACGGCATGACAGGCGACCAAAGGTTCTTCTTGGCCTATGGGCAGATCTGGCAGCGTAAGTTCCGTGAAGAAGCGCTTCGCAACCGGATTAAAACGGATCCGCATAGCCCTGGCGAATATCGCGCCAATGGCATCGTGCGTAATTTCGATGCGTGGTATGAGGCGTTCGACGTCCAGCCGGGCGACGCCTTGTATTTGGCGCCTGAGAAACGCGTCAAAATTTGGTAGGTGATTTAAGGCGGGGTTTACCCCGCCTTTTTTATGCGCGCTTTAATTATTAAGGCGGCTATGAGCGCCCTGATGTTGTAACGGCATGAAGCATAGCGCGGGCACGGCCACTGGCGGTGTCTTCACAAGCAGAGATTTGAGCGTAACGGCGGCGCATTTTTCCCGGAATATCAGCGAGGGCCTTTTGGCCAAATTTTTCTGCCGCGTCATAAATATTGGACAAGGCCGCAGCGGGGCCCTTCAGGGCAATATATCCCGAACCAACAGGAATAGCGTCAGTGGCATAATGGCGTTTATAACCATCTGTTCCCACGCCAAGATCAATATGAGTGTAGCCAAGCTCTGTGCTTTGATCAATTAGCCCTTCAAGAAGTTGTATCCCGGGTGAATAATTCGCAAGTCTTTCATCATATGCAACGATCCAGCTATGATAAACGCTACCATCTGTTAGGCCAAAATCTATGGCGGCAAGATGATCACCGAAATAAAGTGCGTGCATATCACAACGCAAGCCTGCGGACTGATCTTGTTGCCATAAGCGCTTTAAAAGCCCGCGCGTCCAATCGGCGGAAAGAACATCATATTTACCCGTGTCGACGAATTGTTGTCGTTTCCAATCAATTAAAGTTTCAAATATGGCAGGGTCGCTTATGCGCGTTTGTATCCGCCGCGTGCCAATATCTGTTTCGGCGTTGCGAATACGTCGGCGCAGGCTTTTAAGGCTACGTCGATAGCTGTTGTCATGAGCGGCGCGCCACGCCTTGGCGCCTTGGCTTAGGTTCATCAGCGCGGCATCATTACGAGAACGTATATGATTGTCAGAAAATGTTTCAGGTGAAACAAGTCCTGCGAAATGATAAGCGCCCATAGAGGATTTTTTTAAAATATCATCAAAATTAATATCGCTATGAGGGGAATGAATGAAGCCATGATAATCTGTCATGGGGGCTCCAATAGGTTTGGCAAAGCCGCCAATCTTACCTTGTGGTGTCTGATAAGGTAGAAAGGTAAGGGGCATTCCGTCCTGATAAGCCACGAGAACCGCTGTGTCAGGACGTAAAACCGCTATCATATCGGCATATTGAATATGGAAATATGGACTGTAAAGGGCAGGGTTTTCTGCGCGCATAACCATCCAGGCCTTGCGTTCAGCAGGGCTTAATTCAGTTTGCATCGTAATTTTAACGGTGATTTCGCCCATTAAAATATTCCAAATCCTAAAATTTTCTTCATTTGCACCAAACAATAGCAAAATTTGGTTATAAAGCGCTTAAAGCAGAAGAATTGATATTGAATGATATTTCACATGGGCGGATAAAGTTCATATGGGACATCACGGTTCACATTCACATCATGGCCATAACCATGAGCACGAACATAAGCTCGGACATCATCACGATCACGTGGCGGGACAAAGCCAATCCGTGCTGGCTCTGGCGGCTGTCTTGACGGGATTGTTCATGGGCGCAGAAGTGGTGGGCGGACTGATATCCGGTTCTTTGGCGCTTATCGCTGATGCAGGACATATGCTTACGGATTTTGCTGCGCTTGTTCTGGCGTGGACAGGTTTTTCCCTCGCGAAGCGGCCTGTGTCGTCGACATATACATTTGGCTTTGGCCGCTTTCCGATTTTAAGTGCTTTTGTGAATGGCCTTACGCTTGTTTTTATATCTGTGTGGATTTGCGTCGCGGCGGTAAAACGTTTCATGCAGCCGGGGGAGGTCTTGGCGGAGCCGATGCTGGTGGTGGCAGCGGCGGGGCTTGCCGTGAACCTACTGGTGTTTTGGATTTTAACGCGCGGTGACAAAAATAATTTAAACATGCGCGGCGCGATTTTGCATGTCATCGGAGATTTACTAGGCTCTGTTGCGGCGATAATTGCCGCGCTTATTATTATGGCAACGGGCTGGATGCCCATTGATCCTCTTTTGTCTGTCATTGTGGCGCTTTTAATCCTACGTAGCGCGGTGTTTTTGATGAAAGAAAGTGGGCATATTTTATTGCAAGGCGCGCCGCGCGGTATGGATAAGGGCGCGATTAAACAAGACCTCTTAGCCCACGTGCCGGATGTTAAAGCGATTGAGCATATACATATATGGTCGCTAACGGCGGAGCAGCCGATGATGACATTGCATGTTTTAATGAATGCAAAAAGCGACATGGAAACGACCAGCACAGCGGTCAAATCGCGACTGCATGATGTCCACCATATCGATCATGTGACCATGGAAATGACGCGGGCAACCGTTGAATAGTTCGGTCTATCGGCAGATCGCGGCGGGGCCCATATCAATATGTAAATGATCGGCATGGGCGGCGTTATAATCGGGGCTTAATGTGACCCTGAAAATATTGCAGGCTTCATTGCGAACTTTATGCAGGAAGCGGCGTTTCTTTTTCTCGCCATTCCAATCCTTTTTAATAGAAATGATCTGCCCATCCGCAAGCTCAAAGGCCATAATGTCAAACGCATTGGCAAAGGCGTGCTCGCTCCACGCATTGGAGCTATTCCCTTTTTGCCGTCGACATGAATAGGTTCCGGCATGGTGAATTGTTTTCAAATCCGTATCAAAATATTTCTGCGCAAGGCGGTTAATCTCTCGTGTCCATATATAGGTCCCAATGGTAAGCGGGCATTGCATGGTTACGCCGCGCGTGGAAAACACCGCGCCGTGCATATCGGTTGATGTAAAGCCGTTCTCCCAGCCGCATTTTTCTCCAGATTGGTGGGGCTTAGCGGCTACCGTCTTTAAATATTGTGCCTGATCTATCATAGACGTGCAGCGCTTTGCCGAGGCAACGTCGAGGCGCGATAGCTGTGTTTTTGTCGCTGCGCCGAGGGGCTTATCGATCTGTAAACTCCGCCACGGCACATGCTGTGTGGGGACAAGGAAATGTACGGCGCAAAACCCTGCGAGGATTAAACCGAGATAGACTATGCGTTTAAGAGATAATATGCGCCAGAGGCGAAGCCACCAAGCTTTTGCTGTTTTCATATGAAAACTAGCTATCTTTTACGATGCAAATGACTTGGGTGATGCGGCGCTCTCGGCGTAATTTATCCGCATGAAGGCCAAATGTATCATCCTCTAGCGTGAAATTTTCATTCTCATTGGCTTTGGGGACAAAGCCTTGCATGGATTGCGGCGCAACAGAATATATACGGCCACGTCGGGGGCTTTCTGCGGCGACAATGCCAATGACTTCGCCGTCTGCATCGAGCACAGGGCCGCCGCTCATGCCGCCCAGAGAGCCTTTTAGGCCGCGCGTGCGCCCAAGTTCTGCCCATGCAAGAACCGTTTCTTCGGTTTTATAACGGCCGCTAATACGCATTTTATTTCGGCCAATTAGTTGCCCTATGGCTTCGCCGGGACGCCCTTGGGGGAAGCCGATGAAAAACCCATGTTCGCCAACGCGCCGTGGATTGGCAATGTCATGCGCCATAGCTTTGCGATGCCATTTTGTTTTCAAAACGCCGATGTCAGATTTCTGCGACAGGCTGGTTTCCGCTGCAATGATTTGTCCGCGTCCAATATTAAGACCAACTTCATCACAACCATCCACGACATGCCGCGCCGTAAGCCATGTACCGTTTTCATCAATAGAAAAGGCAGTGCCGATACCAGATTTAGGCATATCTATATCTACGGATAGGATTCTATCAGATGGAGTTTCCCCAGGTAATAGCGGCCCAAGATCAGGGGGGGGACAGAGTTTTCAAAACCGGGATGGCTTCGGGCTGCGTTCACATAAATGAGGAATACGATTAGAAAATAAAACAACCAATCGGGCAGACGAAGTTTCAAAACGTTAGCCTATGATCGCAACAGCAAGCAAAAGAGAGCCCGCAAATTTGAAAGAGGCCAAGACAGTTGCGGCGGCAACATCTCCGGCTTCGATACGCTCCGGCATACCGCGAAAAATAGCATCGGTGACGCGAAAGAGGAAAAGCTGTAGGAACAGGCTGACGGTGCCCCAAACGGCAATATCGATTAGGCCAAAGGCATTTAGCAAACAGGCGGCCAGCGGCATAGCTAGGCCAATGACAAGGGCCGAGAATGAAATTGCTGCGGCTACATTTCCATGTTGAATAAGCTGTAGCTCTTTATGGGGAGTCAGCCGCGTATAAATTACAATGCCAAGAATATAAATGACAGCAACGACACTAAGGTAGAAGATAAGCCAAGGGAGGCCTGCGGCGAGGCTATTAAGGGCAGGTTCCATCTCTAGTCCTTTAAAGGCTATTCTCTATTATACCGGTTGGGCAATATAGAATTGTCTACGGCAAAAAAATCAAGTGAAAAATGTTTACGTGCAAACAATACAGGCTAGCTATCCTGCGCCGCCTGTTTGCGTAATGCGCTTGCGCGAACCTTTTCCGATTCGGATTTAAGCTGCCCGCAGGCCGCGAGAATATCACGGCCGCGCGGCGTTCGGATCGGCGCGGCATAGCCTGCCTTATTTACGCGCCGTCCAAAGTCTTCAATCGTTTCCCAATCCGAACATTCATAGTCACTTCCGGGCCACGGGTTGAACGGGATTAGGTTCACTTTGGCGGGAATCCCTTGCAAGAGGGTGATTAATTCGCGCGCGTGTTTGGGCGTGTCGTTAATCCCTTTTAGCATCACATATTCAAAGGTAATGCGGCGTGCGTTGGACAGGCCAGGGTAATTGCGGCAAGCGTCCATCAGCTCGGCGAGCGGGTATTTTTTATTGATCGGCATGATCTGCGTGCGGAGTTCATCATTCGCCGCATGGAGCGAAATTGCCAGCATGGCGCCAGTGCGTTCGCCCATCGGGCCAATGTCTGGCACGACGCCCGACGTTGAAACGGTCACGCGCCGCCGCCCGATTGAAAGGCCTGTTTCGTCCGACATAATGTCGACGGCCTCGCAGACATTATCCGTATTATAAAGTGGCTCGCCCATGCCCATGAAGACGATATTGGTGAGCTTGCGGTTTTCTTGCTGCGTCGGCCATTCATCGAGGTCATCGCGAGCGACGATAATTTGCAGGATAATCTCGCGCGCCGTCAGGTTTCGCACCAAGCGCTGCGTGCCTGTGTGGCAGAACTTACACGTCAGCGTACAGCCGACTTGGGAGGACACACAGAGCGCGCCCGTCTTGGAGACATCAGGAATAAAGACACTCTCGACCTCTATGCCCGGGGCCATGCGCACAAGGTATTTGCGCGTACCGTCGACACTGACTTGTCGTTCGATGATTTCGGGACGGTCGAGCGAAAAATGCTCGGCAAGTGTCGCCTGCAATGTCTTGGCGACATTGGTCATTTGTGAAAATTCAGTGACGCCGTGGTGGTAGAGCCATTGAAAAATTTGGCTGCTACGCATTTTAATTTTATTGTCGGGAATGCCGATCTTAGTCAGCTCCGCGCCGATTTCCTTACGCCCAAGGCCGAGGATATTCACGCGCGTATCGGCAGCACCAGATGCCGCCGGGGAGGATATGAGTGTCGTCGCCATAGGGCTCCCTAACATGCTCTGGGGGTAAGCTCTAGGGATTAAAAGCCCTTAGGCTTTCGCGTTGTCGAATCCTTGCTGAATTAGCTCACAGGCTTTCTCGCGCCCTTCCCAGCCTATAATTTTCACCCATTTATTGGGCTCAAGATCTTTGTAGTGGGCGAAGAAATGCGGAATTCTATCCTGAAGGACTTGCGGCAAATCACGATAGGTTTGGATTTGGTCGTAATATTTCGTCAGGGTTTCATGTGGCACGGCGACGATTTTTTCGTCAATGCCCGCTTCGTCTTCCATCATCAAAACACCGACAGGGCGCGCGCGTACAACACAGCCCGGCATGAGGGCCCTCTGGCCAACGACCAGCACATCTGTCGGATCGCCATCATCGGATAATGTGTGCGGAATGAAACCATAATTACACGGATAACGCATAGATGTGTAAAGGAAGCGGTCCACAAACATCGCGCCGGATGCTTTGTCGAGCTCATATTTTATAGGTTCACCGCCAAGAGGAACTTCGATGATGACATTGATGTCGTCTGGTAGGTTTTCACCTGCCGGAATTTTAGACATATCCATGAGATAGCTTTCAAATAAATATTCAAATAATTTGAGAGGGAAGTAAACGTGCTGACTTATATTAGCAACGATTTTTACACTTCAAGACTGCGACATAGAGAGCTCAAGTCATAATTTCATATAAAAATGCTCGCCCCTCTATAAGAAGGGCGAGCATAGACTAAAGACATCGTTTGTTCGTATTAACCACTAAGACGAACGGATACGAGGTTCGCGGCAATAGAACCAAAGGCTATGCTTAGCTCATTCGCGTTATCTGCATAGTAGAAGTTCTCTGGTTGAGAGGCACAGTCTTTCAACATTTGTTTTGTTGCATTTGAAGACCCACCCGGAAATTTGTATCCGATTGTGTATACAATAATGTCATCATCTTTAATAGCTTCACACAGTTGCGCGGATAAAGCGTCTGCTGCGGCACCATTGGACCCATCATGTTCTGGCGTATCTAATGAGCGAGTGTTTTTCCCGTCTGTCATAAGTACAAGCGCTTTTTTTAGACCAAGGCCTTGATTGCTAGAAGCTTCGTTGAAGGGGAGTGTTGCGTGTATGGCACGCCAACCCCATTGTAGGCCAGATGGAATATAAGTTTCACCTGTGGCTTGCAGGCTGTTAATTTTTGAACGCACACTATTAAAGTTGTTTGTTAATGGCAACATTGGCACGCCGCAATGAATTTGCATGATCCCAGGGACTTTGTGGTTGTCATACTCAGCTCGCTTATGCCACGGCGAATTACGGGAACCTGCGCACCCATTCCATACCACAGGCGTGGGCGGGGGAATGTAGCAATATTCTTCTGGTTCACCATAAGCTTCGGGCGGACAGCTTGTTACATTATGCGTGCCAGATGAGCCTGGGTGCGTTGTTGGTATGCCATCATTATATGTTGTTGTTGGCGGGTTAGAATATGATTGCGTAGTGGTTGTGCATAATTCGGGTGCAACAATAGAAGACTGCATCGAGCATACTTCATCATGAACGATTTCGTAATCATCTGGGACGTTCATCCAGGGTTTATTACGTGCAGCTTCTAAATTCGGAGTGCCAACATTGACGTAATTGGCAAAGGGGACCACAGAAATTCTTACGTTATCATTGTCAAATTGTTCTAGAGTATTCACAAGATCATTGGCGGCCACTTTCAAAGCCGCGATATTCGAACCTTGCATGGAACCGGTAACATCCAAGACGAGCGATAGATTAAGCGGGTCATTGGAGGCGCGTGGTGCTTCTGCGGCAACATTAATATTTAAATTATCGATGCCAAAAATATTCATAATCGATGTGCTATATTGAGCCGAAAGCTCAGCACGCATGTGCTCTGGAAACACCTGAAGGCCTGTTGTAATAGTATTTTCTAAGGTATTATTGGCATTCACTGAATCTTGTGCAGCTTGTTCTAAAATGGCGACATCTGTTTCAAGTGTGCGTGCGGCGGTAAGAACTGCTGCATCAGCATAATCTTGCATAGTAGATTTCTGTTGATACATACCGGATACATCAACTGCGGCTCCAGCGGCCATTAGTAAGACAGTTGCACTTACACCCATCATTATAGAAAAATTCCCAGAATTATTACGTGCGTATTGGGTTAACATGTTACATCCTCATACAAATGAATTTGAAATATAACCGTGAAAAGTTGATATTGCGTATGGGACTATGGTTAACCTGCGTTAACGAGGAGAATTTATGGACCACGGTTTAACCCTTGCCCTACCGCAGCTCGCCCCGTCATGGCTGAACAAAGACGCGGGCATCGCAAAGGTCGTGAAGACCATCACAGAGGCCGCCAAAGGCGGTGCCGATCTGATAGTGTTCTCCGAGAGCTTCATTCCTGGCTACCCCTTTTGGCTAGACGCGACAGGCGGTGCGGTATTTAATTCCGAAAAACAAAAAGAGCTGTTTGCGTTTTACGCGGGTCAAGCCGTCATTCCAGAACGCGGCGACCTCGCGCCAATATGCGAGGCGCTCAAGTCGAACGCGATGGCCGCCTATGTCGGTATCATTGAGCGCGCCGCCGACCGCAGCGGGCATTCGCTTTATTGTTCTTATGTTTATATCGACAAGGGCGGCATTATTCGTTCCGTTCACCGCAAACTCCAACCGACCTATGAAGAGCGCCTTGTCTGGGCGCCGGGCGATGGGGCGGGGCTTGTCACGCATAAGCTCGGCAATTTTACCGTCGGCGGCTTAAATTGTTGGGAAAACTGGATGCCGCTTTCCCGTGCTGCGCTATATGCTCAAGGCGAAGATCTACACATCGCATGCTGGCCCGGGAATGCGCGCAACACCGAAGATTTAACCCCCGTGCTGGCCAAAGAAGGGCGGAGCTATTGCGTTTCCGTGTCGGCGATTATGCGGCCCGAAGATGTTTTGGATGACGTGCCGTTTGCGGGTGAAATTCGCGCAGGCATAGGCGCAATGCCCGCCAATGGCGGCTCCTGCATCGCCGCCCCAGACGGGAGCTGGGTGCTGGAACCCTTGATCGGCGAAGAAGGCATTCGCTACGCCCAGCTCGACCCGGCCTTCGTCCGCCGAGAGCGACAAAACTTCGACCCCGCAGGCCACTATTCTCGGCCTGATGTGACGCGATTGGTCGTGAACCGAAAGCGGCAATCGCTCGTGGAATTTGAGTAGGGCTATTTTTCTTATTCTTCCCGTCACCCTCGCCCTTGTGGCGGGGATCCATGTGCAGATATTGCGACGCGAAAATGGCTCGAAGTGGGAGCGTAGATTCGGCTTTCATAGACATAATAAAATCTATCCAATCTCGAATCTTACGCATATGGATCCTCGGGATAAACCCGAGGATGACGAAAGTGGTGAAGTAAAGCTCGCCGCTTTTTATCCTTCATCTTTCTATCCCTCGTCATCCGCCCACGTCCTCTTTTTAGCACATCTCTCTTCCCTCCCTCGCTCATCCCAAACTTGATTTGGGATCTCTGCATGGCTTGGGTAGCTGGCCTTATGAGTTTCCAGCTTTCGCTGGAATGAGCGGAAATGTGGATGAGTTCTGCGTGATTTTTGAGGTGAAATAGGTGCGACTTGATAGCACCTTTTGATTGAAAGTGAAAAGATATCACCCATATACGTGCTGCAAAAATGCTTCACGACTGCGTTCATTATGCTGCAAAGATGCTTCACGCGTGCTGCATCAATGCTGCCCTAATACTGTAAGCATGCTGTAAAAATGCTGTATGACCTACGGTTGTGCTGTGTGACCTGTAGTTGAATGCTGTATGACTCTGGATTGCAGAGCACACCTCACATATTACAGATAGAAAAAACTGGGTGTTGGATGGACCCCCAAAACTGAGGCCCATCTGTTATTCCGCTGGGGTTTGAGACGCCTCTAAATCCCGCAGCTTTTTCACAAGCCCTTCTTCGAGCGCGTCGAGTTTGTCCTTGCGGTGCGCCTTAACAGCCCGCGTTTGCTCGCCCGTATTGGCCTCCAGCATCATCCAGTTTTCGCCCTGATGCGCGGGCCAATTTGGCAGGCCTTCGCCGTTGGGGTTGCCCGTCTTGGCGAAGTTGGTCCAATAGCTGGTCATCTGCTCCGTCAGGGCTTCGTCCTCTTTGGAATAACCCATGATTTTCTCATGTGTATCAAAGACAAAGGGCAGCTCCGCGCTGTGGAAGGCGCCCACGGTTTGTTTTTCGGATGGCCCGACGCGGTTAAAACTATAGAGATATGAGGGCATGTTTTTGGCTTCATTGATGCGCGCAGTCAGGCGGACATTCACGCCAAAAATCTCGTCGCCCTGCATATCCATACCGCCTTGGTAGCGTGTATTTTCATCTGCATTATCAAGGCTATAGAGATCAACTAGCGTTTCGGCCTGCGCCGGGTAAGCGATTGATAACGCTTTGATTTGCTCGGCGCGCGTGCCGCCCTCTGGGAAGCCTTCGCCCCAAACAGAGGGCTGCGGATCGCTAGGGTAAAACAGCGTTGATTCATGCGCGTTATAGCCAAACATGGACGGCACGGCGTTATATTTTCCGCTGCTCAGCGCAAGGCCAACCCCTTTGGGGAAGACATGGCCGTCTTGCACATGATGCAGGCCTTCGGTGATGGCGGGCGTCACGGCATTGACGATTTTATCGGCAGGCAGATTGCGCAGGGTTTGCGCGTCGGGCGTATCAAGGCCCAAAGCTTCGTCCAGTAAACGTCCCGTTTCATGGCCGCTGATCCAGCCGAGCTTATTCTCTGCCATTTGTCCAAGGTGATAGGTCGACGCCCCGCTCTGGCCGATAGCTTTGTGAAACAGGCCCTCTGCCATCGGGCTGGCCATCATTTCCGTGACCGACCACGCGCCCGCGCTCTCGCCGAATATCGTAACGTTTTTAGGATCCCCGCCATAGCTGGCGATATTATCGCGCACCCATGTCAGCGCCGCGATTTGGTCTTGGGTTCCGTAATTCCCCGACACACCATTAGGATCATCCGCTGATAAGGCAGGGTGCGCCAGATATCCCAGCGCGCCGAGACGGTAGTTAATCGTCACAAGGACAACGCCCTTGGAGGGGAGCGTATCCCCTTGATAATATGAGAAATCTGCCGATCCGAATTGATGATTACCGCCGTGAATCCAGACCATAACGGGGAGGGCGTTTGTGCTTTCCCCGCTCGCGTCCAGGGCCGGCGTTCGTACATTTAGGTAGAGGCAATCCTCAGACGTTTCAGGCTTCGGCATAGACGCCACCACGCGGCCGATGAGGAATTTCTTAACCTTCGACAAGCCAAGGCCGTTAATGATGATATCAAAAATGCCTTCTTCCGTGCCGTCCAAAGGCTGCATACAGATAGGCGAAAATTCGGTGGCTTGGCGCGTATCTGTCCATGTTATGGGCGCTTCGGGCGCGCGCCAACGTAGATCACCAACAGGCGGAGCGGCGTAAGGAATGCCTTTGAAATTGGCAATGCCTGCTTTGCTGATCGTGCCTTGCAAGGGGCCTTGCGGCGTGTCGATGACGGGGCTGGATTTATCGCCAGAGCTACAGAGCGTTAAAAACCCTCCGATGACAAGGATCGGAAGGCCATATTTTAGAGTACGTTTTATCATAGGGTTGGCTCCGCTTTAAAGACGTCTTCGTCAAGTTCATCTTCCCATTTGGCGACAGTGGTCGCGACGGCCAAATCGCCTGTGATATTAGTCAGCGTTCTCATCATATCGAGGAGGCGGTCAAAGGGGAAAATAAAGGCGATTACAGCAATCGCGCCCGCTTCGCCAACGCCGATAACTGACAGGACAGACGCCGCGAGCAGCAGCCCTGCGCTGGGGATACCTGCCGCGCCGATAGAGGTGAGCGTCGCGGTGAGAGCCACCATGACATACATGATCGGCGTGAGCTGAATGCCCATGGCCTGCGCAGCAAAGAGGGCGACAAGGCCCAAGTAAATCGCTGTGCCGTCCATATTGATGGTCGCGCCGAGCGGCAGCACGGAGGACGCGACGGTTTTGCTAACGCCCAAATTTTCATTGGCGCTAGAAATGGTGAGCGGCAAGGTCGCGCTGCTGGAGGCGGTGGAAAAAGCCACGGCTTGCGCGTCTGTGATATCACGGAAGAAGCGCTTGGCGGGCAGTTTGAGTAACTTGATGATGCCGCCATAGACAAAAATGATTTGTAGGAAGCACGCCAGATAAAGACAAAAGGCGAGCAGGCCGAGGGAGACGAGAATGCCTAAACCTTTGGTCGCCATAACCCACGCGATGAGGGCGAAAACACCAATAGGCGCAGTTTCCATCACAAGCATGGTCAGCTTCATCATGGCTTCTGCGGCGCTGTCGATGGCTTTGGAAATCGGCTTGCCCGCTTCCCCCGCGAGCAAACAACCGACACCGAAAAGAATGGCGAAAAATATAATCGGTAGGATATCTCCATCCGCGAAAGCGGCCACAGGGTTGGACGGAATAATCGCGAGTAATCTATCTGCGACCCCGCCCGCTGCGCCAGCTGCGTCCAGTTTACCTGTCACGCTTGTGACGCTGGCGTCACTAGCGACGAGATCGTCCATAGAAAGGTTTTTGCCGGGTTTGAAAATTGACCCGATTAAAAGACCTAAGCTAACAGCGAAAGCTGTGGTCGCGAAATACACGCCCAACGTCTTTGCGCCCAATGTCCCGAGGCGTTTCGGGTCGCCCATAGAGGTCACGCCCGCGACGAGCGTGGTGAAAATTAACGGCACAATCAACATGCGGATCAAGGCGACGAAAGCTTTGCCAAAGGGGTAGATATAGGTCGTGACCCATGCGCTCGCGCGTTCAGGGCCAAGGCCATGCCGCGCGCCAAGGCCGACAGCGACGCCTAAAAGCAGGCCGACCATAACACGTTTCCAGAGTGGAATTTGAAGCCATTTTTTCATGAGATTTCCCCGTCAATTACGGGGCGTTTTGAATAACGCAGCGGGCGGCCTTAATGGCCGTTCCCGTGCGTTTGATACCCCTTTATATGGGGCCATCATGGCGCGTTAACGCCATGAGTTCAATCTTAATTCTTAAAAAGCAGGGCGGTGGTTTACTCGCCGTCTTTTAGCTTTTGCATCAAATATGTGTGCTGCAAAGCCAGGCGTTTCGCGGTTTCTTTCAGGTTTGCTGCCGCAGAATGTCCGCCGTCTATGTTTTCATAATAGAGGAAATCATGGCCTTGGTCTTCCATGCGCTTGGCGACCTTACGGGCGTGAGCAGGGTGAACACGGTCATCCTTGGTGGAGGTCACGAAGAAGACTTCGGGGTAATCGGCCGTCGGGTCGACATTATGATAGGGCGAGATCGAGCGTAGGAATTTGCCTTCAACCGCATCATCGGGATCGCCATATTCGCCCATCCAAGACGCCCCTGCCAGAAGCGTATGGTAGCGCATCATATCAAGGAGCGGCACGGCGCAGATGACGGCGTTGAACAGATCGGGGCGTTGGGTGAACATGACGCCCATCAAAAGTCCGCCATTTGATCCACCTTCTATGCCGAGGTGTTTCGGCGAGGTGATGTCTTTTGCGATCAAATCTTCGGCCACGGAAATGAAATCATCATAGATGCGTTGGCGCTCTGTTTTTAGGCCTGCTTGGTGCCATTTCGGGCCATATTCTCCGCCGCCGCGAATATTGGACAGCACATAAACGCCGCCGTTTTCGAGCCACAACTTCCCGCGCGTCGCGGAATAGCTTGGGTTAAGCGAGACTTCGAAACCGCCATAGCCATAAAGCAGCGTGGGGTTCGTGCCGTCTAGTTTAATGTCTTTGCCGTGAACTACAAAGTATGGAACCTGCGTACCGTCAGTGGACGTCGCAAAATATTGTTTGGCCGTCATAGCCTCGGCGTCAAACCAAGCAGGAAGGCTCTTGGCTTTTGTTTTGGTCATCGTCTCTGTGTTATATGTCCAAAGGGTATCTGGGGTGAGGAAACTTTCCGTTGTGATAAAGGCAATGTCTTCTTTATCATTTGTACCGCCAATAGAGACGGCGCCATTTTCAGGGAAGTCAAGTTTCTCTGATGTCCATTTCGACCCATCCCAATCAAAGGCGTAAGCGGCGCCTGAGACATCTTCGTAAATACTCATCAGGAGTTTGGACTTGGTCGACCCGAAACTGGCGATAGAGCTTTTCTCATTGGGCGCGTAAACAAGGTGGGCGTCCCCGATTTCGCCGCTATCCATAAAGTCTTGGAGAGAGAAGCTGACGAGGTCACCTGATTTAAAGTCGCGCCAATCCTCATTAAGGCTAAGCAGGATTTGATCTTTGAACTGATCGGAAAGGTTTGATTTTAACGGAATTGGGAATTGAACGGCCTCTTGAGGAACTCCGTCTTTTTGTGGCACCCAAAACCATTCTTTATCGTAAAACGTGAGGCTGCGGACAATAGCGATTTCGTTGTGCCCGTCTTCCATTTCAAATGTGAAAGAGAAGGTGCCGACATCGCTTGTTTCGCCAGTGAAGACTTCAGTGGCTGTGGCTAAGTCTGTTCCGCGTTTCCAGAGTTTGACGACGCGGCCATAGCCCGAATCCGTCATCGTACTGACGCCATCTGCGTCATCACCAAAATCAATCGTTATGAGTTGACGGTCAATATCAACCCAGCTTGATCCGCCTTTGGATTCGGGGGAGATAAATCCGCCGTCTACAAAGCTTCGTGTTTCCGTGTCATATTCGCGGCGTGTGACAGCGTCTTTACCGCCATCAGAGAGATTGACGATGCAGCGCGTATAATCAGGACCGAAACACTGATTGCCTTTGTACACCCAGTTTTTGCCTTCGGCCTCGGAGAGCGCGTCAAAGTCTAAAACGGTGTCCCATTTTGTATCGCCTGAGAGATAGCTATCGAGTGTGGAGCTGCGCCAGACGCCGCGCACATGCTCTGCATCTTGCCAGAAATTATGGGCTTTACCTGCGCGGTAAGAGACATAAGGAATTTTATCTTTTGAGTTCAAAATGCTAAGCGCGTCAGCCTGCATGGTTTCAAAACGCGGATCCGACGTTAGGCGCGCCAATGTGCGCTCATTCCAAGCCCCGACTTCTGCGAGGGCTTGCTCGCCCAGGACGTCTTCGAGATAAAGATGATCTTCATCCATCTGTCCCGCAGTCGTGTACTCAATGGTCGTGTGTCGCATATTTTGTGCTTTTTCTATGTTGCTATCTTGAGATGGCGCCTGCTGTGTGCAGGCCGTTATTAAAAAGGTGCTCGCGAGTAGCGAGAGGGCAAGTGACATCTTTTTCATTTTATTCCCCGTAATTAGATTTAAATCCCGCGTTAGCTAGCGGGTTTTAGGCCGCAAGTAAAATTGGGAATGAAAAATGGGAAGCGTAAAGGGAAATAGAGGCTTTGTTTTTACGATTGCGCCGGTTTTGTTTTGCTCTCATATTCAACCAAAGATTTGACAGGGGAATGATATGCGAAATTATGTTTTAACAGGACTATGCGCAGCAAGCGTAATGGCGGGCTGTGCGCCCAAAGAGGACGTGAAAACGCTAGCCGATAAATTTGCTTATCAAGAGGTGTTGCAAACCCAGTTTTTGGACGCAAAACCTGGCGACGTTATCGAAATCCCTGAAGGCACTTTCTCATTTAACCGTAGCCTAAGCCTGACGGTGGACGGCGTTACCATACGCGGCGCGGGAATGGATAAATCGATCCTTTCATTTAAAGGCCAAGTTACGGGCGCGGAAGGTCTGCTGGTGACAGCCAGTGATTTCACGATTGAAAACCTCGCGATTGAAGACACAATCGGCGATGCGCTTAAGGTCAACGAAGGCGACAACATTATCATTCGCGGCGTGCGCACAGAATGGACGGGCGGCCACAGCACAAAGAATGGCGCTTATGGTATTTATCCCGTGCAAACAACAAATGTGCTGATGGAAGATAATGTGGCCATTGGCGCGTCGGATGCGGGCATTTATGTCGGGCAATCCAAGAACGTCGTCGTGCGCCGTAACCGCGCCGAATTTAACGTGGCGGGGATCGAGATTGAAAACACGGTTGACGCAGATGTTTATGACAATGTCGCGACGAATAATACGGGCGGTATTCTTGTGTTCAACATGCCCGCCCTTAGCCAAGAAGGCAAAAACACACGCGTCTTCAACAACCAGATTTTTGAAAATAACACGAAGAACTTTGGCCATAAAGGTACGCCCGTAGCAAGTATTCCTGCGGGGACGGGCGTGGCGATCAGCTCTAATGACAATGTCGAAATATTTGATAATGATATTAAAGATAACCGCACGGCGAATATTGTTATCTCAAGCGTCTATTCAACCAACTACGCCGATCAAGACGCCGTAGATGATTATGACCCCTTCCCCGAAGGTATTTATATTTACGGAAACCGTTTTTCTGGCGGTGGTAATTCCCCCGATGGGATGGATTTAAAAGCGCTGAAAGTCGCGATTTATGGCATCGGCGGAGAGTTCCCAGATGTTTTATGGGATGGATATTATAATGCCGAAAAATTCGCAGAGGGCTTGATGACCGATGAAGACCGCATTTGCATTAATAATGGCGACGCAGAAATCATCAATGCGGATGGTCCGGGCGGATATAAAAATCCGTCTACAGATATCGCGCCGCACAAATGCGACCTTGCGAAACTGCCTGCGGTTGAGCTTGCTTCGGCCGAATGACGGGCTTTATGCGGGCGTCACGCGCGCTTTTCCTAACCGCCTGCGCGGCGTTAACGGCTTGCCAAGAGCGCGTTGAAACGGATCCTGTTTTCTTTGCGGCGGAGAACCCTGCGCAGCTGAGCGATTGGAATGTACTGCGCGCGGCACGGGGCGAATTGATATTATCTAGCGGTGTATTACCCTATGATTTAAATACGCCGCTTTTTTCAGATTACGCTCATAAACTTCGCACGATTTGGCTGCCTGAAACTAAGTCAGCTGCCTATACGGATGAGACGACATTTGATTTCCCCGTTGGGACAATCATTTCAAAAACATTTTATTATCCGCGCAGCAAAGGCGAAGATGCGGCGGCTGTGCGGTTTTCGCCCGACACAACGAATGAACGTCTTTTAGGCGGGTTTGATCTTGAAGGTATTCGCTTGATTGAAACGCGTCTCCTTGTTCGCCGCGCGGCGGGGTGGGAGGCTTTGCCCTATGTGTGGAATGCAGATCAAACGGATGCCGTTTTAAAGCGCACTGGCGATATCGTAAATTTATCTTTAGACGCAGACGGAAAGCCGCCGCAAGAATTTTCCTATGTCGTGCCCAATGCCAATCAATGCGCCGGATGTCACGCGACCAATGCGACAACGCGTGAGATCGTCCCCATAGGGCCAAAGGCACGTCATTTGAATAAGGATTATATCTATAAGGACGGGACGCAAAATCAGCTTGTCAAATGGGGTGAGATCGGCGCCTTAACGGCCGTGCCAAGCTCAGGGCATATACCAAAAAATGCGCAGGGGCAGGATTTATCCGAAAGCTTGGAGTCTCGCGCGCGAGCTTATTTGGATATAAATTGTTCGCATTGCCATAATGCGGTGGGCCCAGCGGATACGTCTGGCTTGATGCTGGACCCATCCGCATCGGTGGATACGCATTTCGGGATTTGCAAATCTCCTATCGCGGCGGGCACCGGAACGGGCGGACGTTTATTTGGCATTGTCCCAGGAGAGCCAGAGCGTTCAATTTTAACCTTCCGTATGGCGTCTACCGACCCAGCCGCGATGATGCCAGAGCTAGGGCGTTCGCTTGCTCATACAGAAGGCGTAGAATTAATAGAAGAATGGGTGCGCCAAATGGAAGGCGATTGTAATGATTAGGCCTATTCGGCGGCTTCGCTAAGCGCCGTTTCATCCGGCTCATAGACAAGTAAATCTGCGGGCTGACAATCCAGCTCGCGGCACAGGGCTTCGAGCGTTGAAAAGCGAACCGCGCGCGCTTTACCTGTTTTCAAAATTGATAAATTCGCCAGTGTAATTCCCACGCGTTCGGCAAGATCCGTCAAAGACATACGCCGCTCTAGCAGCATACGGTCCAAATGTACGCGAATCGCCATTAAACCGTAAGCTCCTGATCGCGTTTTAATTCCGCGCCATGGCGAAAGACTTCGGAGAGCGTGGCGATAACAAAGACTAAGAACCAAGCACCAAAGCGAATATCTAAATTAATGCCTTCGCCGCCGCTTGTGATAACAGAGATGATCATGCGCAGGATTTCTGTGGCGGCGATAAACATCCAAATTTTCCGAAGACGTGAAATATTGCCTTCCGCAAAAGGCTCGCCCACCAATAAGGTCGCAACGATTTTATTCAGCAGCCGAACAACATAAAAATAAGCGGCGGTTATCGTCGCGCCGCCGAAACAGGCGATGGCCAAAAGGTTTTCGCTATTGGGCAAAGAGCCTTGCCCGGCGATGTCGCTAAATAGGCTTTCCCGTAATCCGTTAGGCACGGTAAATATAATGCCGGCCCCGAGGAGGAAGATAGCAACGAGACCTAAGATGAGGCTCAATATCCATAAGAAAATATTGAGTATTTTAGGCGCAGAGGCCGCGTTTGCGTGTGTATCATATGACATTGCTATTATCGTTAAACAATAATAGGCATCTTTACAAGCCAACAGAGCAGAAATTGCTTACCTATGATGTTAAAATGCAATGGGCAGAGCGCAAGAGTATGCTTTACGCTGGGCGCTATGAAAGCTAGAGCCTAGCCATGCAAAATATAAAGAAAATAGTCGTCGCCTCTCATAATGAAGGCAAAGTGCGCGAAATAAGAGAGTTGCTTGCGCCTCTGGGCGTGACCACAGTCAGCGCAGCGGAGCTAAACTTAGCTGAACCTGATGAGACGGAAACAACATTTGCTGGCAATGCGCGGCTTAAGGCGCATGCGGCAGCCAAGGCATCGGGCCTTCCCGCGTTATCTGACGATAGCGGTCTTGCGGTAGACGCGCTGGGTGGCGCGCCCGGTATTTATGCCGCGCGCTGGGCGGAGATCCCGAAATCTGAAGGCGGCGGGCGTGATTTTAATATGGCCATGTGGCACGTGCAGGATCAAATTACCGCAAAGGGCGGCCCAAATACGGCGCGCTTTATTTGCGCTTTGTGTTTGGCCTACCCCGATGGCGATGATGTTGTTTATGAGGGCAAAGTCGAAGGCGAAATCATCTGGCCACCTCGCGGCGATAAAGGCTTTGGCTATGATCCGATTTTCCAAACCATAGGCGATAACAAGACATTTGCTGAAATCGACCCGGCCGAAAAACACGCCAAAAGTCACCGCGCGGATGCCTTTGCTAAATTCCTAGCGGATCAATTCCCAAATGGTTGATATGGCGCGCACGCCGCTCGCTATTTATGTGCATTGGCCCTATTGCGCGCGTATCTGTCCTTATTGCGATTTTAATGTCTACAAACAGCGCGAAGATAATGATCTTGTCTCGGCGATTATTCAGGACCTATCCTATTGGCGTGAGCAATCGGGTAAGCGGCATGTGACATCCGTTCACTTTGGCGGAGGGACGCCGTCACTGTTGGGCGCGCAAGATATCGAGCGCATACTTGCGGCTGTGGATGAAAATTGGGGGCTTGCAGCCGAGGTAGAAATCGCGCTTGAAGCTAACCCTGATGATTGTGACGTGATTAAATGGCAGGCCTATAAACAGGCGGGGATTTCGCGGCTGTCTTTGGGTGTGCAGACGTTTTCAGATGGCGCCCTTAAAATGCTTGGCCGTAATCATGATAGTATGGCGGCGAAAAAAGCGCTCGCCGCCGCGCGGGATATCTTTGCGCAAGTTTCCTTGGACTTGATATATGGCCATAAGGGTCAAACGCTTCAGGATTGGACGTCTGATCTTGATATCACGCTTGCCGCTGCGCCGGATCATATCTCCGCCTATCAACTGACGATTGAACCCACAACGGCCTTTGGCCGCGCAGCAGAGCGCGGAGACGAAAGGGCCGTGGATGACGATCAAAGCGCGGCTTTTTACGACATCACCAAAGCGCGCCTAACGTCTGAAGGTTATGAGCATTATGAGGTGTCCAATTACGCCAAGCCCGGCGCGCGGTCGTGTCATAATCTCTCTTATTGGCAAGGTCATGATTATGTCGGTGTTGGGCCGGGCGCGCATGGCCGGATAACACAATCGGGAACGCGGATTGCCACTGTAGCGGCCATGCGCCCGCGTGATTACACAGCGCAAGTTGCATCGAACGGGCACGGTATTGCGGAGAAAGACATTCTCTCGCCGCAAGATTGGGCCGAGGAATATTTGATAATGGGCCTTCGGATTTTAGAAGGCATTTCCATATCGCGTTATGAGGCTTTGTCGGGAACACCTTTAAACCGTGATATTATCGATGAACTTAAAGGACTCGGTTTTGTCCAAATGGATCAAGACAGGTTATTTGCGACGCCCCAAGGGCGTCTGTTGCTTAATACGGTAAGCGCGAAATTACTCGGCGTTTAATGACCGTTGATTAGCTTGGGCCGTCAGCCTTACGCGGGGCCGGATCAATAATCAAAAAGCGTCCATTGCGAATTTGGAAAACGGCAAGACCGCGCTCTGGCGTTCCGTCCGGATTAAACCGCACCAAACCATCAACGCCGTAAAACCCAGCCGGATCTTCCGCGCGCGCAATACGTTTGCGCGGATCACCATCGGCAATGACCGCGCCGACATTCACAGCATCATAAGCAAGCGACGCCAATTTTGACGGATCATTACCATAACTACGGTCGTAATCATTTAGGAATGTTTTGCGTGCTTCTTCGTCGGGGCCAGCAAAAATGCCGCCATTTAAAGCCGGTTCGCGGGCCGTATCTACGTTTTGCCATTTGCTTGTTCCAAGGAACTGTACATCGGCCATGCCGTCATAGGCATAAGGCAAGAGCGGCGCGAGTGAGCGCAGAGCATTCCCGCCTTCGGGCAGAATAATGGCCTCAAATGCCATTTGGCCCATGCCATTATTTTGCTTGTCTTTTTCTTCTAAAAATTTCGCAAGTTGCTGCGCAGGGCCTTGCATGACGCTAATATCGTTTCCGCGATAAGAATCAGAGGCCGTGATCTCTCCGCCGACATGGCTGACGGCTTGTTGATAGGCTTGATTGACGCGCTGCCCATAGCGGCTCTCTGGTCCTAAATAAGCAAAGCGCGTGACGCCAGTTGTCGCGGCAAATTCTACGACGCGGCGAACTTCGGCTTCAGGCGGGAAGCTTAGAAGATAGGTTCCGCGCTGGGCTACGTTTTGGTCCGTTGAAAAGGCGACAAGGGGAATGTTTTTACGGCGCGCATGAGAGCTAGCAGCTTTGACCGAACTGGCCAAAATCGGGCCTAAGATAACATCGACGCCCGCTTTGCTCGCGGCCTGCGCGGCTGTGCTTGCGCCGCTGGCTGTGCCTTTTGTATCAAGCGTGATCAGAACGATATCTGCATCTGAGCGGTTAAAGATCGCAAGTTCGGCGGCCTTCAACATAGAATTGGCTTCTGCGCGCAGGCGTTCTGATTTGGCCGAAAACGGTAAGAGCAGCGCAAGGCGTTTGATATCCCGTCCTGCCATGTGCGGCGGCGTTATACCATCTCGCGTCATGGCGCGCTGCGCGTCAGCGGCGGCGGCATTTTCTGCGTCTGTATCGCGGCCTTGATTTGCGCCTGTGTCCTGATTGTTATCTGGGCTAGGGACGACCGGCTGTGTTCGCGTTGAGGCTTGGGATTGCGGTTGTTGCACAGGGGAAGGCGTTGATGCACAGGCGGTAAGCGCAAGAAGAGATATGCCAATCCCAGCTTTGCGTAAAATGGTATGAGGTGGCTTGGTGAAGACGCTCGCCATATGCAATGTTTCCTTTTATACTTGTCTATGGCGCGTCAATGACGGACATAGCCCTATGACTAACCCTATAAGCCCGCCGCGCGCTTCGCAATCCTCTTTCGCCTATGATGTGCAGTCTTCTGACCTAGATCCAGGGCTTTATATTGTCGCAACCCCAATTGGGAATTTACGCGACATAACCCTTCGGGCCTTAGATATACTCACACATGCCGATATCATCTTGGCCGAAGACACGCGGCAAACGGTTAAACTCCTTAAAGCTTATAATATTGAAACCCCGTTAACAGCCTATCATGACCATAATGCGGCAAAGCGCATTCCAGGCATTTTAAAAAAACTCGAAGACGGCGCAGTCATGGCTTTGGTTAGCGATGCAGGCACGCCCTTAGTGTCTGATCCTGGTTTTAAACTCGCGCGCGACGCGGTGAATGCAGGCATAAAGGTTGTGCCTATTCCGGGGGCTTCGGCGCCTCTGGCGGCGCTTGTCACTTCGGGTCTGCCGTCGGACCAATTTACATTTGCGGGATTTCTGCCGGCGAAATCATCGGGGCGTAAAGCCGCGTTAGAGACTTTCAAAAGCTATAGCGGCACCCTTATATTCTTCGAAAGCGGCTCGCGCATAGAAGCATGCCTTGCGGATATGATCGATGTGTTGGGGACTCGTCCGGCCGTGATTGCGCGTGAATTGACCAAACATTACGAAGAAATCCGCCGAGGTAGCTTGGCTGATTTGTTGACAAGTGTTCAACAAGATCCGCCGCGCGGCGAGATCGTTCTCATCATTGGCGGGCGTGAAGATGAAGGACAATGGAGCGAGGCGGATGTAGATAAAGGTCTGCGCGATGCTATTCCGTCTATGGGCCTTAAACGCTCGAGCAATCATATCGCGGAGCTTTCGGGTTGGGTGAAGCGCGATGTCTACAAGCGCGCTTTGAATTTGAAAGACAATGCAGAATAAGCAATCCCGCAGACGCTTTGAACGGCATGGGCGGTGGGCCGAATGGTTTGCGGTTCTTTATCTTAAGCTGAAAGGCTACCGCATATTAGAGCTGCGATATAAAACCAAACTTGGCGAGATAGATATTATCGCGCGAAAAGGTGATCTTCTTGCTATTGTTGAAGTGAAACAACGTAGCACACTCGCGGCGGCACATGAGAGCCTGACATGGCAAGCGCAGCAACGTATCTCCAACGCCGTCGATGTTTACCTTAGCCGTTGCCAAGATGCGCAATCTCTGGGGATTCGCTTTGATGCGATATTCATTGTCGGCGCACAATTTTGGCGTTGGCGAGTTCATCATATTATCGATGTGTGGCGAGAGGGCTAAAACGGTTAAGTTTGATTTTGGTAACCTTTGGCTAAGACTTCCGCGTTATGCCAAAATTATGAAAAAATTAACCATAACCCTCCTTCTCGCGGCAACATTGCCACTTTCTGCCTGCGCTGTGACCAGTGCTGGCGTTAAAAAAGGTGATGAACGCAACCTAGCGCGCTCCATCAATGATGTAAGTGCCGCGCGCGCGATCAAAGCGCGTATGACTCGCGCCTTAGATTTTAATTTAAAAGGCGTAGATGTTGAAGTTGCTGAGGGCGTTGTGCTTTTATCCGGAAATGTTCGTAACCCTGATGCGCGGCTTGAAGCGGAACGTATTGCATGGTCTGGTCCAGGGATTACGCAAGTTGGTAACGAACTACGTGTGGACGGCAAGCAAGGCTTGGTGGATGATACCAAAGACCGTGTCTTAAATAGCAGCATCAAAGCGCGTTTTATGGCTGATAAAACTGTGAAAGCGAGAAATTATAATATTGAAGCTCATGAGGGCACGGTTTATTTACTTGGTGTAGCGCGTTCACCGCAAGAGCTAGAGCGTGCCGCTTATCTTGCGAGTACAACTAAAGGCGTGATGGACGTTGTGTCTTATGTGCGCCTAGCAAGTGATGTTCGGGCAAATTATAATACGTCAAAACAAACCTACCCAGATTATGGAGCGCCTGAAATGGCAGATTCGACGGCACAATATCGTCCTCTGCCAGATAGTTTATCTACGGAACCATCAGGCGACGAAACAGGGGTGCCGAAGGGTTCAAGCGCTGGAGCTTACGGGAGTAGTGCGGCGGGGCAAGCTGTTTCTGAAATGGAAACCGAACCGTATTATATCGACCCAGATACTGGTGAACATATTCCTGTGTCTTACATCATGGGCCGATAGGGTTTAGTCTATCCATACTGCTTGCTGATCGGGCTTCCAGCCAACCGTTAATGTTTCGCCGTCTGTAATCACAGGACGCTTTATCAATGTGGGGTGCTCTCCCATTAAAGCGGCGGCTTTGCTCGCGTCTAAACCTTCCTTACTGGCTGCATCTAGGCCGCGCCATGTTGTGGAGCGTGTGTTTAAAACGGTTTCCCAGCCTGCTTTTTCTATAATGCCTGCTAGAGTTTCACTCGGAACGCCGTCAGCTCTGACGTCAATAAGGGTCAGCTCTTTGCCCGCCGCCGTTAGCGCTTTGATCGCCTTTTTACAGCTATCGCAGGTTTTCAAATGATAAACGGTTAAGCTCATATGCGCGCCTCTATGAAGTCTGTCACGGCCTTATAAAATTCGTCTCGCGTCGTGTCATTATGCATTTCGTGCTCGCAATTTTCAAACGGAACGAATGTGCAATTTTGCGCGCCAGCTGCGAAGGCTTCACTGGCAGAAAACGCTGTTAATCGATCTTCGCGCGCATGCAAAAGCAAAAGCGGCGTCGTCCATTTATCGCAGTTATCCAAGGCGGCTTGTCCTGTATCCACAAGGCCTACGACAAGGCCAAACCCCATTGTTCCGTGATTTAATGTATCGCTTAAATAGGCATCTTGCTCTTCTGTGACGCGCGAAATTTTCGTCCCGTCGATAGGGTTTTTCATAGTCGCATTTGGCGCAATTTTACTCAGGACGCGGACGACAAATTCGAGAGGTTTGGGCGCGGGCTCCGCGAGCTTTATAAGCGGCGCAGAGGCGATAATAGCGGCTAATTCACAAACGGGTTCGCCAAGGCCGTGATCTAAAACAATTCCGCCGCCCATAGAATGTCCAAATAAAATATGGGGGATATCAGGATTGCGTTTTTGCGATTCTAGCAGCGCGGCTTTTACATCGCCGCGAAACAGATCATAACTTTTTACCAATCCGCGCTTACCTTCGGTTTTACCGTGTCCGTGTAAGTCGGGGGCCAAAACAGAAATGCCATGTGAGTTTAAATGCTGAGCGAAATGATCATAGCGACCAGCATGTTCGCCGAAACCATGCATTAATGTCATAATGGCTTTAGGTTTTTTGGCCGCCCAGTAATAGCTGTTTAGGCTTAAACCGTCTGGGCTCTTAATTTCAATACATTCCATTTTTCCCTCCCGAAAACTCTGTGTAGGGCCGGAGCCGAAAAAGACCAAGCCTAAAGGTGATGGGTCGCCCGTAAAAGCGCACTATGAAAACGTTCTGGAAAAGCGTTAGGGTAATTTTATGGCTAAGAGGCTTGCCCTCCTTCGGGGGCTGCGGCACAAGCGCGTTATGACATATAAAATTGCTTTTCAAATGGACCCCATGGAAGGGGTGGACATCGACGCAGATACCACCTTTGCGCTGGCCGAGGTTGCGGCGGCGCGCGGTATGCAGCTCTGGGAATATGGCCCGCAGCATTTATCCTATAACGAAGGCCGCGTCGAAGCCTTCGCGCGCCCCATGAAAGTGCGCCGTGAATATGGCAATCACGTGGAATTTGGCGAGCGGACGTTGATTAACCTGGCCACCGATATTGACGTCGTCTGGATGCGCCAAGACCCGCCTTTTGACATGGCCTATATTACGGCGGCTCACATTTTGGAACGCTTGAAGGGCGACACGCTGGTTGTGAATGACCCTGAATGGGTGCGGTCATGCCCAGAGAAAATCCTGCCGCTGGATTATCCGCACCTTATGCCAGAGACGCTAATTACGCGCGAACGCCGCGCGCTGGATGCGTTTCGCGCCAAGCATAAAGACATCATCCTAAAGCCCCTGTTTGGGAACGGCGGGGCGGGGGTGTTCCTCGTCAAAGACGGCGATAGTAATTACTCCAGCCTGCTTGAGATGTTCATGGAAAGCTCTCGTGAGCCTGTGATTGCTCAGGCGTTTCTAAAAGATGTGTCTAAGGGGGATAAACGTATCCTCATCATTAACGGCACGGCAGTGGGCGCAATCAACCGTATCCCGCAAAAAGGCGAGACGCGGTCCAACATGCATGTCGGCGGGCAGGCCGTGCCGACGGAACTGACCGAGAGCGATATGGTGATCTGCGACGCGATCGGCCCAATGCTTAAAGAACGCGGGCAGATTTTGGTTGGGATTGATGTGATTGGCGATAAAATGACCGAGATTAATATCACCAGTCCGACAGGCGTTCAGGAGCTAAAACGCTTCTCAGGTATAGATGCGGCGGCCTTGTCGTGGGACGCGATTGAAGAGAAGCTGCGTGGTTAGCGCCTAACTTCTATCTTGCTGCTTTTTCGATTTCGTGGTCAATTAAGGCCATAGGGAGAGTGGCGTGAAAAAAATAATACTTGCTGTTGTTGGATTGATTTTAGTGCTGGCCGCCTATTTGGCGTTTTGGCCTGTGCCCGTTGACCCCCAAAGCTGGGACGCGCCGATATCCGAAGGTTACACAGGTGATTTCGCGCCCAATACGGATTTGGCTGATCTTGAGCGTATTTCAATCGGCGAGACTTATGGCCCCGAAGATGTCGCCGCGATCATGCGCGAAGACGGGCTGAAGATTTATACCTCTGCCCATGAAGGCGACATCATTGAAATTGATCCCGTCACCCTAGAGCGCCGCGTCTTCGCGAAAACGGGCGGCGTACCGCTCGGTATTGAATTCGGCGCAGACGGCACGTTGATTGTCGCCGACGCGCACAAAGGATTGCTTGCGGTTGACGTGAACGGCGAGGTGACTTTGCTGACGGATACAGTCGACGGCACGCCAATTCTCTACGCTGATGATGTGGATATAACGCCCGATGGCGTGATGTATTTCTCTGACGCTTCGACCAAATTTGGGGCGAAAAGCTCGGGTAGCACGATGGCGGGCAGCTTGCTTGAGTTAATGGAACACGGCAAAACAGGCCGCATTCTGGCTTATGATCCGTCGAGCAAAACGACCTCTGTTGTGGCAGATAACTATAGTTTTTCAAACGGCGTCGCGACGGGGCCAGACGGGCAAAGCATTTTGGTCAATGAAACGGGCGAATATCGCGTGCAGCGCATTTACGTTTCCGGCCCGCGTAAGGGCGAAAGCGAGATCATAATTGATAATCTCCCTGGCTTTCCTGACAATATAAATCGCGGGCCAATTGTGGACGGTATCGGCCAGACCTATTTGCTGGGCCTGATTAGTAAGCGTTCAGAGTGGCTCGACGCGAACGATAAAAACCTTGGTATGCGTAAACTTTCTATGCGCCTGCCACCCGCTCTGCGGACAAAAGCGCAAGATTACGGCTTCATCGTGCAGATCACGGCTAAAGGCGAAGTGCTAAAAACATGGCAAGACCCAAGCGGTGACTACCCGCAAGCGACAGGCGCGATCATCGCCCCCGACGGGTTTATGTATGTCAGCAGTTTGTCCGCTAAAACGCTCGCGCGTAAGGCGTTGGACTAGGCGCGAGCTGGTTTGTCGCTCGCGTAAAGTGTGAATAATATTTTGAGAAATGACGTTTTCGATGTTGAACTGGCAAGACACTAGCGCGCTTAAGGCCGTTTTTGATAAAAAAAAGCGACTGCAAATTGGAAGTGTGTTGCCGACCGAAATGGCCACAAAACTTCGTGAATGCGTGCAAGATTTAGATTGGCGCCTTGTTCTAAACGAAGGCAGCAAGCACATAGATATTACCAAAGAGATGGCGGCTCATATGGGGGCGACAAAACTACGGGATATACGCAAAGCCGCCAAAGCGCGGGCCGCGTCAGAGTTTCAATATTTATTTGAAAACTACCCTCTATATGACCGCATTGCGACAGGACGCTCTGTGCCAGAGCCGATTACGTCTGTATTCGCGCAGTTCAACAGTGATGAATTTCTAGCGCAAATAGAGCGTATAACAGGTCAGCGGCCCGAATTTTGTGACATGCAAGCCACACGATATCGGGCGGGTCATATGTTGACGGACCATGATGATAATGTGGCCGGTAAAAACCGTCTCTTTGCATTTGTTTATTATCTCTCGCCTGTTTGGAATGAAAAATGGGGCGGCGGGCTTGAATTTGTTGCGCCAGGCGGACGTGTTATTGATACGATTAATCCCGTTTTTAACAGTCTGGCCTTGTTCGAGGTCCCTGCGGTGCACCGCGTGACGAAAATAAAGCCAACCGCTAAACAGCCGCGCCTTGCCCTGACGGGATGGCTACGTACGGGGCCAGGGCGGCTGTAATTTTCTTGCTATTGTTGGCAGCCTCTCTTATGCAACAAATTGCATAGGAGAGCATCATGGCTGACAGAGAATTTGACGTAATTATATTTGGCGCAACAGGATTTACGGGGCGTTTGGTTGCGGAATATATCCAAAAAACTTACGGCGCGGATGTTCGCTGGGCGATGGCGGGACGATCAGCCGAGAAGCTCGAAAGCGTTGCGGCGGAAATGGGTGTAGATGCGTCTGTTCCCAAAATCACAGCCGATAGCGCGGACGCGGCGTCTTTGAGCGCGATGGCAGAGCGCACGAAAGTTGTTATCACTACGGTTGGGCCTTACCAATTATACGGCACAAGCTTAGTCGAGGCCTGTGTCGCGGCGGGCACGGATTACGTTGATCTTTGCGGTGAGCCTGCGTGGATGCACGACATTATCGGCGATTATTCAAACAAGGCCAAAGCGTCGGGCGCGCGGATTGTCCTCTCCTGCGGCTTTGATTCCATCCCCTTTGATCTGGGTGTTTACTTCCTCCAGCAAGCGGCAAAAGAAAAATTCGGCGCACCGTGTAGCGAGGTGCGCGGACGCGTTCGTAAGATGAAGGGCACATTCTCAGGTGGGACAGCCGCCAGCTTTGCCGTCACTATGCAGCGCGCAGCTAAAGAACCACAAGTGATTGGCTGGCTTAAAGACCCGTTCAGTCTCGCGCCTGATTTCACGGGCCCCGCGCAACCTGCAGGTCACAAACCGATCTTTGAAGCGGATATCGATAGCTGGGCCGCCCCGTTCATTATGGCGTCGATTAACACGAAAAATGTGCACCGCTCCAATGCGCTACTCGGTCATGCTTATGGCGAAGATTTTAAATATTCTGAAATGATGCTGACTGGTCCGGGCGAGAAGGGCGAAGCGGCGGCGAACTTTGTCGCGAAAGACGATTCCATGTCTAAAAACCCGCCTAAACCGGGTGAAGGACCGTCCAAAGAAGAACGCGAAAACGGCTTTTATGATGTCCTCTTTATTGGCGAAACCGCCAAGGGTGAGCGCATTTTTGCGGGCGTGACGGGCGATAAAGACCCGGGTTACGGCTCGACGTCGAAAATGATTACAGAGGCGGGATTGTGTCTCGCGCTGGATGTTGACCGCGCGCAAACAGGCGGCGGTGTCTACACATCCGCGCCAGCGATGGGCGAAGCGTTGATTAAGCGTCTCACAAAAAATGCAGGCCTAACCTTCGCGATTGAAGGTTAAACCCAATAGTTATCACGAGGGATATCCCTCGTGATTTAATCGGTTTATTTAAGGCTGCTCTCTAATTTTGCGCCGCCTAATTTTGTATGGCAGCAAGCTGTATCGTTAGCGCCGCTTTATTGGCGGCGGCTGGCGCGTAACCGGGCCTTAAAACCAGGGCCTTCGTGCAAGCCTTGCCCGCTTTATTAAAATCGCCAAGCTCAGCGTAAGCGGCGCAGAGGTTAGATTGCGCAATCGCCTGTCTTCGTTTTGACAGCGAACTTTTCAGCGCCGCATTTGAATATGTAATGCTTTTTTTGAAGTTCCCTTTGCGGAACTCTTTCGCGCCAGCACTGATAACGCCGCCTGAGGCATTTTTAACTTGATAGATCGGGCTTGTTGTATCTGCGGCCATGGCACTGGTCGCCGATAGGCTCAAGCCGAGCGCTATTAGAATGGATGCACTTGATTTAACTAAAATATTCATAACGTCTCCTTTGTTGACCATTTTAATATAAGGCATTCAAAAAAGAATATAATTGACAGTGTTTGTATATTTGCTATTCAAAAAAGTATGAATAACTGGTCTGACTATCCAATTTTTATTGCTGTTGTTGAAACGGGGAGCCTCACGGGGGCGGGTAAGAAATTGAAAATGAGCCAACCGACGGTTGGGCGGCGGATACGCGCGCTTGAAGATCATTTCAAAGCGCGGCTTTTGACCAAGGAAAATGGAACGCTTGTCCCGACGACATTCGGGCACTCCATTTTGGAACATGCACTGCGTATGCAAGAAGAAGCGTCAGCGATTAACCGTTCTTCGGCGACACTTGAACACTCATTGGCAGGTATCATCCGCATGAGCGCCTCTGCAGGGATTGGTACGGCGTGGCTCCCGAAAGTACTGCAAATTTTCCGCCGAAGCCATCCAGATATTATGATTGATATGGGGATTGGATTTCGAAACTTTAATCTCGCGCAGCGCGAAGCCGATATTGCCTTGCGCTGGCAAGGGCCAGGCGATCAAAACAGCTTGATTGGCCGGAAGGTGGCGACGGCGACCTTTGGGCTTTTTGCCTCACCAGAATATATCTCGCGGCGTGGGGAACCAAAATCTTTGGAAGATTTGAAACAGCACGATGGCGTTGTCGCAACCATGCTGGATGATGAACTTTTATGGATAAAAGACGAAAACAATACGCCACAATATCTACCTGAACGGATTACCTTTCGGACAAATTCTATTTGGGCCTTTGATGAGGCGATTAACGCAGGTTACGGGATTGGGGCGCTACCTTTGTTTGGCAGCACGATGACACATACAAATTACGTTCGCGTTTTGCCCAATGTTTCACAGCAAGAAGACCTTTGGCTGGTGGCGCATGAAGACCTGCGGCGCAGTAGCCGCATTCGAGCGATCTTTGATTTTCTGGTTGATGCCTTTGAAAAGGATGCGAGCTTTTTCTTAAATGGCGGACATTCTATTTTTGAAAATGACCAACTGCAATGCGGGATTAATGCAGACAGCTCGGACCATGAACATGGTTTGGCGCCCCGCATTCCCCTTGAAGGGGCGCAGTAGTATCGGACACAAGTCCATTAATTTCTGCTATGTCTTCGGGGATTAAGCGTAATCCTTCGGTTCCGATGTTTAAGATAGCAAATTGCCCATGCAAAGATGGAAAAAGGTCATGCCCTTTAACTTTTGCAAAGCGTTGGCCTTGTCCAGAAAATTGGATGAGCTTTTCTTTTGATGAGAATAGAAGGACATGAGAAGTATTTTCTACCATAACAGCAATTAGTGATACATCACCAGCCGCGTTTTGTTTGGCATTTCTTTTGTCGACGGTGACATAAATATCGGCAGACTTCAAACCAAGAATTATAGCCCTTCTTAAAAGGGGGTCACCAGAGATTTTTTCTGGTGTTGTTGTGGCAAGGATTTTATCCAAATTTGACATGATTTACCTATTTTCCATTACGTTTAGCATTGGCTTCGCAATCTGATTTTTTAACATAGCTCTCAGAAGACGTGCCTGTGATTTTCCCGTTACGGGCCGTGCGCCGCCAGCGAAATCCGCCGCGCTTGTCTTTATATGTTTCCCAGCGGTCGTCTTTGCCAAGTTTGTCCGGATTTCCATTCCAGCCATGCCGCATAGCATTGGCCTCACAATCCTCTTGTTTGACATAGCCTTCGCTGGAACGTCCTGTGATATTACCATTACTCGCGCGGCGTCTCCACCTGTGGGCGCCGCGTTTATCCGTGTAAATATCCCAGCTGTCTTTGCTGCCGGTCATATATACCTCCCCATTTTATGGAGGGCTTATAGCCTAAAATAGGTGGCGCGCAAATGTCTTGCGCGTCAGGCGCGATTTACGCTTTTGCAGGCCCCGTAGAGACAGCCACCATAGCGGCGCGAAGCGTACGATCACCCAGAGTAAAGCCTGTCTGCATAACATTTGCGACATTGCCTTTATCTTCGTCAGACGGGATTTGCGCGACAGCTTGGTGGACATTAGGATCAAATTTCGACCCTTGGCCCGGAACGGCTTTGATCCCGTGGCGCGCGAGGACGGCCATGAGGTCTTTCTCTGTCAGTTCAATGCCCGAGAGAAGGTTTTTAGCGTTATCGCCCAAGTCTTCACGGGTTTTCCCGTCCATCGTCAGGAGCGCGCGGCTAAGGTTGTCAGACACAGACAGCACATCAACAGCAAAGCGCTCTACGCCGTAAATTTTCGCGGCGGCGACTTCGCGCTCGCTGCGTTTCTTGACGTTGTCGGCTTCGGCCATGGCGCGCAGGGCTTGGTCTTTTAAGTTCGCCAGCTCGGCTTCGAGTTGTTCCACGCGCTGCTCGGCGGTAGGGGCTGCGGCCTCTTCAGCTTCGCGGTTGGCCATGCCGTCTTTGGCTTTTTCAATTTCGGCCTGAAGCGCGTCCAGTTCAGCATCAGATGGAAGGTCATCTGCGCTTAGGATGTCCTCTGCCTGTCCGGAGGCTGTATCTGTCTTTTTGTCATTACCCATTTTGGGCTCCTTTTTTATCACCAAAAAGCCGCCCAACAAGTTGGGCTGTATAATCCACGACCGGAATAACACGGCCATAATTGAGGCGCGTTGGCCCAATCACGCCAACAGCTCCTATAATATTTTGTTCAGCGTCACGATAGGGCGCCATAACGACACTTGATTCCCCAAGGGAATAAAGCGTGTTTTCTGCGCCTATAAATATCTTAACGCCATCGGCATCTTCGGTGCTGTCGAGCAAGGCAATTAAGTCCTCTTTTTGCTCTAAGTCCCGAAACAAGCTTTGAATACGCTCCACATCGGATTGTGCTTCCAAATTGTCAAGAAGCTGTGCCTGTCCGCGCACAATTAATGCTCTGTTTTCGCGTTTATTTTTCGGATCACTCCAATTGGCAAGTCCTTGGGCGATCAAGTTAGAGGCGGCTTTGTCGATTTCCGCACGTCCTTGTGCGATTTCTTCTAAAATATCTGTCCGGGCTTCGTTTAACTGCCGGCCCTGTAAGCGCGCCGATAAGAAGTTTCCAGCCTGTTGAAGCGAGGCAGGGAGCATGCCCGCTGGGTAAGGCATTAGCCTGTTTTCTACAAACCCATCAGAGTAGACTAAAACAGCCAAAGCTTGCTCGCTACTTAAGTTGACAAATTCGACATGGCGAACGGAACGCTTCACGCCTTTGTCATGTGCGGGCGTAAGCACAAGCCCCGCCCCGCCCGCAAGTCCCGCTAAAAGACTAGACGCTTGGGTTAGGATTTGATCTGGATCACGATGTGGTACGGACAAGTTTGATTTGGACACATGGCGTTCTAGCGTAATACGCTCTTGCGCAGAGAGGTCGCCAATTTCCAATAGGCCGTCAACAAAGAGGCGAAGCCCCATATGGGTGGGTATTCGCCCTGCGCTTACATGCGGCGAGGATAAAAGGCCAAAGCGTGTTAAGTCCGCCATTGTATTTCGTATCGTCGCTGGGGACAAAGAGCGCCCACCTGAGAGCGCCAATGTACGTGATCCAATAGGCTGTCCGGTTTCAAGATAGCCTTGCACAATATCGGTGAAAATGGAGCGCGCACGGCTATCCATATCACTGAGTAATAAATGTGGCTCTATAAGGCTCATGCAGGATATTTGGCGCTGGCAGCGCGTTTGTTCAAGTGTTTTGCATAAAAAGCCTGCCTTTTTGCTAGCCGCGCGCCAGACTCTCGGTTAGGAGGGCGCAAGTTTAAACAAGAGGTCTACTCATGCGTCCCGAAAACCGTTCCCGCGATCAACTTCGTGAAATCACGCTCACTGCTGGCGCGTCCAAATATGCCGAAGGCTCATGCCTTGCGAAATTTGGCGATACGCATGTGCTATGTACCGCCAGTGTTGATGAAAATGTTCCGCGTTGGATGCGCGGCACAGGCAAAGGTTGGGTGACGGCGGAATATGGCATGCTGCCACGTTCGACGCATTCACGAAACGGCCGCGAAGCCGCGCGCGGAAAGCAAGGTGGCCGCACAGTTGAAATTCAGCGCTTGATCGGACGATCGTTACGCGCGGCGGTGAACCTAGAACAGCTCGGCGAGCGCCAGATTATTATTGATTGCGACGTTATGCAGGCCGATGGGGGCACGCGGACGGCGTCAATTACAGGGGCGTGGGTTGCGCTTTATATGGCCTGTGAAAACCTCGTGAAATCAGGTAAGATTAAAACCAATCCTGTTACGGATAAGATGGCCGCTGTATCTTGCGGGATCGTAGACGGTGAATGCCGCCTCGATTTGGAATATGTCGAAGATAGCGCCGCACAGGCGGATGCCAATTTCGTGCTAACGGAAACAGGCGGCGTCATCGAAGTCCAAGCTAGCGCGGAAGATACGCCTTTTACAGCAGACGAAATGGCGGAACTTATGCGTCTTGCCGGTAAAGGCATTGACGAACTGTGTAAGTTGCAAGCCGCCGCCGTAAGCGCATAAATATAAATAACACATATTGGGCGTGATGCGCCCATATCCTAATGCGCCCATATGAGGCCTTAAAAGAGAATATTTATGACGTCTTCTTTGCCCGAAAAAAGCGATGACCTCGTCTATGTGTTTCAACTGGACGGACAGGCCGTACGTGGCCGCTCCGTGCAGCTTGGCGAAGCTCTGGACAAGGCGTTGGGGGCGGAACGTTATCCTGATGATATCGCGCGCCTTTTAGGTGAAGCCATGGTCGTAAGCGCCTTGATTGCGCAGGCCCTTAAATTTGATGGGCGTCTTGTCGTGCAATGCCATGGCACCAATGAGGGCGCGATCTCGCTCTTGATGGCGGATTGCACAACCGAGGGGCATATTCGCGGCTATGCGCGCTGGGATGAGGATAAGCTTAAAGAAATTAAACTCGATAATCGTAACCCGGGCGCAAAGACGCTTTTGGGCGGCGGCACGTTTTCTATGACGATCGACCAAGGCCCTGATATGGACCAATATCAAGGTCTTGCCGCTATTGAGGGTGATCGTCTCTCGGAATGCGCGGAGCATTACTTCCACCAATCAGAGCAAATCCCAACACGTATCGCGCTCGCTTGCGGCCAAGCTCAAAAGGCGGGCGAAGAGGCGGCGTGGCGCGGCTCTGGCATGATGATCCAGCAAATTGCTGGAGATGATGCGCGCGGGGATACACAAGAGGAATGGGATACGGCGCGGTCTTTGTTTGGTACGTTGACCGACGCAGAATTGATTGACCCAGATGTGTCTCAAGAGACACTTCTTTATCGTTTGTTCCACGAAAGCGGTGTTAGAATTTTGGAAACGACGCCTGTAATCGCGCAGTGCAAATGCTCTAAAGAACGCCTTACAACGACATTGAAGTCGTTTGATGAAAACGCGTTAAATGACATGGCCGAAGACGGCGTCATCACTGCGAATTGCGAATTTTGCGCAACGGATTATGTCTTCACGCTCAGTGAGCTTTCATCCTAATTAGGTGCGCCAAAAGTTTGGCGTTAAAACGACAAGGGCGGTTACGATCTCAAGCCGCCCTACAATCATAGCTGTCATAAGCACCCATTTCGCACTCCCGGGAAGGGATTGATATGTGCCCGCAGGACCGATGATCTCGCCAAGACCTGGCCCTACATTGGCCACGGCGCTGCCTGCGCCTGACCATGCCGTAACCGGATCAAGACCAATCATAGATAGGGTGATTGCGACGACGGCAAAAGTCATGAAGAAAAGAAAAAAATAGCCCATCACAGAGTACACAACTTGGTCAGGGAGGGGCTTGCCGCCATATCGCATGGGCGCAATGGCATTTTTTTGCGGCATTTTAAACAGATAGGCGCGCAGGGCTTCGAAGGCGACTTGGTAGCGGAATATTTTAAGCGAACAGGCCGTTGATCCCGCGCAGCCGCCAATGAACATAAAGGCGAAAAAGGCGGCAACGGCAAATGGGCCCCAGAGGCTATAATCCGCTGTGGCATATCCCGTGCCCGTTACAATCGAAACCGTATTAAATGCCGCGAGGCGTAGGGCTTGGAAGGGTTCAAATTGAGAGCTGGCCCATAGAAACCCTGTAATGGCGGTGACAAGTAAAACCATAACAATAACGAAGACACGCACTTGGCTGTCTTTTAACGGGGCAGAGAAATCACCGCGCCCCATGAGAAGGTAAATCCCGAAAGGCAAGCCACCCAGCATCATAAAGGCAATAGATACAAGATCCGCTCCGCCGTCCATAAAACCGCCCATGGAGGCATCTGATGTTGAATAACCGCCCGTCGCAACGGTGGTCATCGCATGAGCCGCCGCATCAAACCCGCCCATGCCAACCATCATATAACTTACGGTGCAAGCAATTGTCAGGAGCATATAAACGGCGCCAATCCCGGCGGCGATGCTGGCGGCACGCGGCAGTATTTTCTCGCCCATATCAGAGCTCTCCAGCCGGAAGAGCTGCATGCCGCCAATTTTAAGCATGGGCAAAACAGCCATCGCCGTCACAATAATACCGACGCCGCCAATCCATTGCAAAATAGCTCTCCAGAGCAATATGCCTTTGGGCAGGTCATCTAGTCCGGTCAAAACCGTGGAGCCCGTAGTTGTAATGCCGCTGGTGGCTTCAAAGAGGGCATCCGTAAGCGACATTTGCATTGGGTCCATCATGAAAGGAACGGCTGCAAAACAAGACAGCGCGACCCAAGACAGAGCGGTCAGCAAGAAAGCGCCGCGCGCGCGTAAGTCGGGTTTTGGGGAATAAGACGTGAGCGCCATAATCAGGCCCGTAAGCGTTGTTAAAATTCCGCAAAGGCCAAAGGTTTTCCACGACCGGCCATCATATATAAAATCAACGACCATGGGAGCAAACATAGCGAGGCCAAGGGCGGAAACCATGAGGCCCACAACAAAAAATACGGGGCGTAAATCCATTACATTCTCACCTTGCTCATAACGAAGTCCTAGCCTTATTAGGCGCGGTTGTCAGCCTTGTTGTATGAAATCATTTGCCTGCGCGGCTTGGTTTTGAGACAGTAAGAAATGTTTACCCGTTACTGTGCTTTGCTTGTTTTTCTTACGGCGTTATCCGCTACGGCATGCACGAAGAAAGCTGATATGTATCATAGTTTGCAATTTTCAAGATCGCTGAAAAATTCGGCCTATGCTGATATTGAGTGGAATGTAATTGAGACGGATAGGCTTAAGCCGTTTGTACCAAACGAAGATCGGGCGGAAACACGCAAACGCAAGAGAGCCTTATTTGAAAACTTGTATGGATTACTTGAAACCGAGGCCTATGGGTCGCCTTTGAAAATTTCACTTTACCTGAAAGCTAATCAAACCGAGGCACAAACAAACCGGTCAGCCGCTATTTTTTATTTCGACAACAAATTGATTGTGCCGACCTTGTTTCAAAACAGCCCTGAATGGGCCAGTTGGCAGACCGAGCTTGCGGACGAATTTGACGGGACGGTTTTGGTGCATATCACGCCTAGCGGCAGCAGCTCTACGGCCGCGCGGATTTTTGGTGATGGCGACCCTTATGAAAATACAGGCGCGTGGATTATAAAAGGCGCGCCCAAAGATTATACGAAACGAGAGCGCCGCCGCGAAACAGACGCATATATAAAACCCTTTATAAATACGAAGGGCACGCTGCAAAACCCGGAACAGATTGAGACGTTTTTCCGTTTATATGCGCAGCAAAATACGTTGTCTTTACAGCCCGCAATAGACGACACAAATATCTATACTGCGTTTGAAGGGGCTACGTCTTATGCTTACCCGCCTGAGCTAAAAGTGATTGCCCAAATCAGTGATGGCGCGCCGAATTTTGCAAGCGGATATGAATTTCTATCGGCAGCGAATGTCTACCGCGAGTGGAAAAACTGGAAAGATATTTACGAAGACTGGAGCCTCGAAGATCTTACGGGGAATAATGAAACGGATAGAGATAAGACGCTTGGCGTTTACACGCATCCTTATTGGGTGCCCTTTATGCATGACGGCGCTGGGAATTTTATTGCGATTGATTACGCGCCGAATATCAAAGGGGCGTCTGGGCAGATTATTGCCTTTGGTGCCGATGCGGTCAAAGTACGATATCTTGCAAAAGACATGACAGAGTTTTTGCGTCTTCTAAGCGCAGGTGAAGACGTTATGAATTACGGGTTTAAATAAGCCGAGCCCAAAGAAAACGCGCCCCTATTTTCATAGGCGCGCGTTCTTGAAATTATTATTGTAAAGCGTTTTAGAAGCGCGCTTTGAAACCAATATTAACAGCATGGGCTTTGACGCTGTCATCACTTACGATCTGCGGCGCGACAAAGGGAATGAAGCCTTTATTGTAAACATATTCCGCGCCGATATCGAGATAAGGCGTGATAGGATATTCAAGGCTGGCCGCGTGTTGTTGGTTATTCTTCCACGTGGTTTGCGGTCCCATTGGGCCCATAGGCATGCCGACGAAATCGTCCCCAATTTTACCCCAAGAGCCGGTCGCCGCGATGGCTAAGCGCTTACCGCCAACCATAGGTTTAAGCCGAGCTTGTGCGACGAGAACTTCGAGGTTTTGATCAAAGGTGATATCTCCATTGGCATCCAAATAGGCTGGATCGACATTGCCATTGGCATCTTGAGGAATAGCCGCAGCCCATGGTTCCAACGTGGTTGTATATTCAACCATTAAATCGAGGAGCGGACTGTTATATTCTGCAAAACCATTGACTACGCTATTGCGATATTCAATCAAATTTGCAGGCGGCGTGCCTCGGTTGATGGCTTGAAATGTGTGCGCCGTCCAATTTGTACGGTAGATACTATCATGCAAATAACCGCCGCCAATTGTGAAAGCACTTTTCTTGCCAAATTGGAATTCTTTTTCGATGCTAGCCGCATAGTTACCAATATTGTTTTCTTCACCTGCATAAGCAACGCGAAGCTGGCGACCTGCCGACATGGCAGATGTGGTTAGCTTGAAGCCATTTTTATAAAAACCAAGCTCCAAGACAGGCTGATCACTATGCGCTAAGAAATAATGCGCGGCTTCATTATGGGTAAAGGCGTTATAGCTATCGAAGTTACCAAAATCGACATCCTTACGGCCAAAGGCTGCGTAGAAAGGTGACTTTTTCAAATTACCAAAGACGATATAAGCTTTACGGAGTTGGAACTCATCTTGGTCGCGGCCATATTCCGTTTCGGAATATTCGGGCTGCATATAGATCGTTGTCCAATCACCGTATGTCGATGTAAACGCAAAGGCCGCATTGTTAATGGCAAAGACACCTGTTTGCTTATCTGTTTGGTTAGAGAAAAATGGGAAACGAGAAAGAAGAGGGAACTTCCCTGCGTCACTTGTTTGTTGCCACATCAGGCCGCCTTTAATGCCGCCGCCAATATAGAGGCTGTTATCTTGCAAAATACCGCTGGCGCGATTGGCCAAAAGGGAAATCGTTTTGCCTGTTTGGTTTTCTTGCCAATCCAGCATGCGGTTTGTATGTGATGTATTTGTCCGAACGGTTGCACCACCAAGATTATACGAACGATTCAAATCTGTATTGAATTGATACGCAGCTTGTGGATCATAACTGACGGGCTGGCACGATTTTTTTGAACCAAACAAGCCACGTAAGCCGCCCGCCTTTTTGCACGGTTGTTCTACATATTGTTGTGGATAATCATTGCTCGCATATTGTGACTGCCCTTGTGTATTAATGTATTCATAAGGGTATAATGCGGGATCTTCATTTCCATGATGTTGGGAATTGTAATAGTCGTTATTATAATTTTGATTTTCTGCATATGAATTATTATGCGTATACTGTCCTTGACCTTGTCCCCAAGGTTGGCTCATTTGATTAGCATTGAACATGCCGCGAAGGCCATTGGAGTGACTCGCTGAAACGGGTATGGATAGCGCCGCAATCGCTGCGAGAGCACTTCCCATAAGAGCCATGTTTTTTATCTTATGTGTCATGGTTTCTCCTTGGATTACGCTGAACGTTTGGCATCAATATCGACGCCATGTTCGCGAACCTTTCGATAGAGAGTTGAGCGGCCGATCCCTAGGCGGCGTGCTACCTCTGACATCTGCCCAGAATAATTCTCAACAGCGAATTGAATAAGATCCCGTTCAATCTCAACGAGTGTACGTAAATGACCATCTCGATCAAGAACATGAACAGGTTCGTCCGCGTCGTCATGCTGAACGTCTAGAGTTGACACTGAGGCTAATTCAGAATTTGCTGGTTCTATTAGGGGGGCAAGGCCAGATATTTGCGGGAAATCATGTGGCTGCAACATGTGGCCATCACATAAAATCATAGCGCGGAAAATCGTGTTCTCTAGCTGGCGCACATTGCCGGGCCATTCATGCACGCTGAGCATCTCAAGTGTTTCTGCTGTTGCGCCGCGAACAGATAGGCGTTCTTGAGCGTTAAAGCGTTTAATGAAATGTTCCATCAACGCCGGAATATCTGCGCGGCGTTCCCGCAAGCTTGGTACTTGGATAGGGAACACATTTAAGCGGTAGAATAAATCTTCGCGAAAAGTGCCTGCGATAACGGCTTCGGCAAGGTTGCGGTTTGTAGCTGATACAATTCGTACATCAACAGAAACAGGGCGTTTTGATCCAATCGGGTCTACTTCACCTTCTTGAAGGACGCGCAAGAGTTTAACCTGCATATCAAGCGGTAGCTCGCCGACTTCATCCAAGAAAAGCGTACCCGTATGGGCCTCTTGGAATTTTCCGAGGTGTTTGGAGTTTGCGCCTGTGAAGGAACCTTTTTCGTGACCGAATAAAATGCTCTCAACGAGATTTTCTGCAATCGCGCCGCAGTTCACAGTGATGAAGGGTTTGCCAGAGCGTTCAGACGCGCCTTGAATCGCGCGCGCAACAACTTCTTTGCCGACGCCGCTTTCACCTGTGATAAGGATTGGAATATTGGCTTTTGCGCCGCGTTCACCCATAGCAATCACGCTGCGCATTGTCGTGGCATTTCCGATAAGATCAGAGAATTGCAACGCGCCGTTACTTGTTTTCTTAAGGCGTGTGACTTCTCCGGCAAGCGTGTTGATTTCAAGCGCGTTGCGGATAGAAATAATAATACGTTCAGGTGCCGCAGGCTTAACCACAAAATCTCGTGCGCCAGATTGCATGGCCTCAACAACTGTGTCGATAGACCCTTTGCCCGTTAAAACAATAACAGGGAGGTCAGGACGAATTTTTTGTAATTCCTTGAGGGTGTCCATACCGCTACGGCCTGGCATAACAAGATCCAGCAACATAACATGTATGTTATGGCCATCTGCGGCCGACACCATGTTAAGGGCTGTGTCTCCATTATCCGCTTGCTGCGATGAAAACCCGCTTTTTTCTACAACAGCTTGTAGCAGACGACGTTGTGTTGGATCGTCATCGACGATCAAAATTGTTTTAGCCATTTATTTACCACCATTTTGAACCATTTTGAACCATTTTGGTTCTCACCCGTTCTTTCGAGCTCTTGTGCGTTACAATATGGGACAACGAGGTGAAGATAGGGCTAAGAAGTATGGATAATTTTCCGTTAATGGCTATATGTTGCGTCTGTGTGCCATATATGGGGTAAAAAAGCTTATATAGCGCTAAAAACGCATGATGAGAGGTATAATTTTCCGTGCGGCAAAATCGGCATAAAGCGACAAAGACTTGAGACCCGTGAGTTCCCGTGATATTCGGTGTATAAATTTAGACTTATTCTGCAAGGACAACACAATGGCAGCTGGAAATTCAAATTATATACAGGGTTCAATGCCTGTTGAGGCTCAAAAAGGCACATTTGGTGGCTTTATGAGTATGACGGTTTATGGCGGTTCTTTAATCGCTTTCATGTTGATTTATCCCATACTTGTTTTTTGTACGCCTTTGGCGTGGTCGGCGTCTCTGGTGGCGACCTTAGTTATTGGGATTATTCTGGGCGTTGCGCTCAAGCTTAAAGGGGGATGGTTTGCGGGCATTGTCACACTCTCAGTTTTCCTCGCTATATTTAGCGCGCTGATCGCTTTCTTCTTTGGCTAGGCTAATTATTTAAATGGGCTCTGTTTCAGAGCCCATTTTTATTTGCCTAATTATAGCCGTATTCCCTTACCCCCACTAAATAACGAGACAGGATAAAGACGTGAAAATAGCAGTATTAAAAGATACCTCGGGTGTGGAGGCTCGCGTGGCCGCGACGCCAGAAACGGTCAAAGGCTATGTAAAGGCTGGCCATACGGTCGCTGTTGCCAAAGGCGCAGGCGCGGCTGCCAATTTTTCTGACGCGGATTATAAAGAGGCGGGCGCTAGTCTGTCGGCGAGTAACACCGCTGCTGTGAAAACAGCTGATCTTGTGATGTCTGTGACGGGCGGCGATGCGAAGCTTGTGGCGGGCATGAAAAAAGGCGCTGGTATCACGGGCGTGCTTAGCCCAACAGATAACCCTGCCTATGCCAAAGCCTGCGCCAAAGCTGGCGTGACGGCTTACGCCCTTGATTATATTCCGCGTATTTCCCGCGCGCAGAGTATGGACGTGTTGTCTTCGCAATCTAACCTCGCGGGTTACCGCTCAGTTGTCGAAGCGGGCGGAATTTACGGACGCGCCTTTCCGATGATGATGACCGCAGCGGGCACAATCGCCCCTGCGAAAGTCTTTATTATGGGCGTTGGTGTTGCGGGTCTTCAGGCGATTGCGACAGCGCGCCGCCTTGGCGCTGTCACTACGGCGACAGATGTTCGTCCCGCCACGAAAGAACAAGTGGCCTCTTTAGGCGCGAAGTTTATCGCGGTTGAGAACGAAGAATTTAAAGCGGCCGAAACAGCGGGTGGTTACGCCAAGCAAATGAGCCCTGAATATCAAAAACTCCAAGCCGAGCTGACAGCCTCTCACGTAGCGAAACAAGATATCGTCGTGACAACGGCCTTAATTCCAGGCCGCGCGGCCCCTGTGTTGATTACCAAGAAAATGATCGCGGCGATGAAGCCGGGCTCAGTGCTTGTTGATTTGGCGGTGGAACGCGGCGGTAATGTCGAAGGCGCGAAAGCGGGCGAAATTGTGACCACGAAAAACGGCGTTCACATCGTGGGCCATTTAAACTGGCCGTCTCGCATGGCAGGCGATAGTTCCAACATGTTTGCGCGGAACCTTAAAAACTTCTTGCCGCTCCTTTGCGCGGAAGATGGATCTTACGCGCCCGATTGGGACGATGAAATTATTCAAGGCTGCGCGCTTACCAAGGACGGCGCAGTGGTCCACGAGCGGTTGAAATAGGAGCGTAGAGATGAGTGCAATGTTAATTATGGCGGGCAGCGCAGTTGTTAGCCCGATTGTCTTTCAACTCGCAATCTTCGTTCTGGCGATTTTTGTAGGCTATTACGTGGTGTGGTCGGTGACGCCCGCGCTTCACACGCCGCTCATGGCGGTGACAAACGCGATTTCATCAGTAATCATCGTCGGCGCGCTCGTCGCGGTGGCGGCAGGCACACAAGGTGGATCGGAGCTTTCAACATGGACAGGCGTCGTTGCGACGGCGCTTTGTGCAGTCAATATTTTCGGCGGTTTTTTGGTCACGCAGCGTATGCTCGCGATGTATAAGAAAAAAGCACCTAAAGCTAAAGAAGGGGCGAAATAATGAGCGTCTCAGCAGATCTAGCGGCGGTTCTCTATACCGTCTCAGCTATCCTTTTCATTCTCGCGCTTCGCGGATTATCATCACCTGAAAGCTCCCGCCGAGGGAACCTTTTTGGCATGATCGGTATCGCAATCGCGATTGTCACGACATTATTGGTTACAGGCCTAAGCGGCCAAGCTTTGCTCCTCGCGGGCGGCGGTCTTGCTGTCGGCGGCGTGATTGGCGCGATCATTGCGCGGAAAATTCCAATGACAGACATGCCGCAACTGGTGGCGGCGTTTCACTCACTCGTCGGTCTTGCGGCGGTACTCGTGGCGATTGCCGCGTTCTCCAGCCCTGATAGTTTCGGGATTGTATCAGGCGATGGCATCAAAGCCTTTAGCCTCCTAGAGCTCTCTCTCGGGGCCGCGATTGGCGCGATTACTTTCTCGGGTTCTGTGATTGCCTTCCTTAAGCTTAATGGGAATATGTCAGGTTCACCGATTATGTTGCCTGCGCGTCACTTGATTAATCTGATTTTGGCGGGCGCACTTATCGCGCTTGTTGTGATGTTGATGCAATCAGGCGGCGCTGATCCCCGTATGTTCTGGGCCGTGATCGCGATTAGCTTTATTCTTGGTTTCCTTTTGATTATTCCTATCGGCGGCGCGGATATGCCCGTCGTTGTGTCCATGCTCAACAGCTACTCTGGCTGGGCAGCGGCGGCGCTAGGCTTCACGCTGGGTAACCTCGCGCTGATTATTGTGGGCGCGCTTGTTGGCTCTTCGGGTGCGATCCTGTCTTACATCATGTGCAAAGCCATGAACCGTAGCTTTATCTCGGTGATTCTCGGCGGCTTTGGGGCCGAAGACGGCGGCTCATCTGATGGCGACAAAGAACAGCGTCCGTTTAAACGCGGCAGCGCCGAAGACGGGGCCTTTATTATGAAGAACGCGTCCAAAGTTATCATCGTGCCGGGTTACGGCCTTGCGGTGGCGCAGGCGCAACACGCCATCCGTGAAATGGGCGATAAGCTCAAGGAAGAAGGCGTGGAAGTTGTCTACGCTATTCACCCTGTTGCGGGCCGTATGCCGGGCCATATGAATGTGCTCCTCGCGGAAGCCAACGTGCCCTATGATGAAGTGTTCGAACTTGAGGATATCAATTCCGAGTTCGCGACGGCGGATGTGGCCTTTGTGATTGGCGCGAATGACGTGACCAACCCAGCGGCAAAAACCGATCCACAAAGCCCGATCTTTGGGATGCCGATTTTGGACGTCGACAAAGCGGCGACAGTCCTCGTGGTCAAACGCTCTATGTCCACGGGTTACGCGGGGATTGATAATGATCTCTTCTATGAGGATAAGACGATGATGCTCTTATCCGATGCCAAGAAAATGGTCGAAGATATCATCAAATCATTATAAGTAAAAAGTGGGCCGCGAGGCTCACTTTTCATATGTGGGTAAATTTTCTTAGGAAGTAGCATGACAGATACAGCGCGCATCGGATTTATATGCGGCTCTCTCCGTGAGGGTTCGATCAATCAACAGCTTTCTAAGGCGCTAAAGAAACGCGTCAAAGCGGCGGGCGCAAAGGTGGTAGACATTGACCTTGGGGGCTATGATCTGCCGCTCTATCATGGTGACCTAGAGACGCCAGCAACCGTAAAACGCCTTGCTACGAAAATGAAAAAATGTGACGGCATTATTGTGGTCACGCCCGAATATAACGGCAGTCTCCCGCCCGTCCTCAAAAACGCTATTGACTGGACTAGCACGACGGGCACGGATCAATTCACGCAGCCTGTCTACGGCATTGCCTCCTGCTCGCCTGGCCCGATGAGCGGCATTATGGCGATGCGGCAGCTTAATTATATCCTCATGCGCGTTGGTGCTCATGTTGTGCCCGCCCAATGCGGAACGGGGAATGCAGGCGGAGCCTTTGATAAAAAGGGCAACCTAACGGCGGAACCCTCCGCAAGCCTCGCTGATAAAATGATCGCGCAGATGTTGGCGCGTATAGTCTAGCCCGCAGACCATGAGCCTAATGAAACGCCTATTCGGTTCTGTTGAAGCGCCGCCCGTGCCTGCCGCAGAAACGGCGACAGCAAAGCAGCGCCGCAACACCCGTTTCATCCGCATTGCTGTTATCCTCGCCATCTATCTGGGGCTGACCTATTACGGCGGTGAGTGGGGACGGAGCATGCTCTACCCGATCAAATTATTCGTGACCTTCCTGCACGAGCTTGGGCACGGCCTCGGCACGGTTTTAACGGGCGGCGAGGTTGTGAACCTACAGGTCAATGAAAACGGTTCGGGCTTCACCCGTAGTTTGAACGGGAATTACACAGCTATTTTAATGGGCGGCTACATCGGCAGCGCGATCATGGGCAACCTGCTGCTCTATATTGGCGCGCGTAGCCACAGGGCGTCGCAAATCGTGCTCTGCGTTCTGGCGGTCTGCATGATGGTCGCGGCGACGAAATGGTATAATTCAGTGTTCACAACAGGCGTGTTATTTGTTTTCGCGGCTGTGCTGCTGTTTATCGCGCTGAAAACGAAATTCGACCAAGAGGCGGCCATGTTCTTTGGCCTGATCAGCGTTATTTTCATCATCCAAGATTTCAACGTTGGGCCAACGTCAGACCTTGGCGGCTACACGGAACACATCGGCATCTTCAGTCAGACCGTCTGGATGTATATTTGGTTGCTGATCGTGCTCGTGGTAACAGGGCTGACTGTTCGATTAATTTGGAAGCTCGACACGTGACCCTTAAGAAAAAAACAAAAAAAAAACCACTCCCGCGCCCCAAGCTCACCCGCGCCAAAATCGCGGAGATTTATAAACACCTCTATACGCTCGATCCCGCGCCGCGCACGGAATTGAACTATGTGAATCCTTATACGCTTGTCGTCGCCGTCGCGCTCTCGGCGCAATCGACGGATGTCGGCGTTAATAAGGCCACTAAAGCCCTGTTCGAAAAGGCCTCCAACCCCACAGCTATGGTGGCCCTCGGCGAGGCGACCGTTCGCAATTACATCAAAACCATCGGCCTGTATAAAACCAAAGCCAAAAACGTGGTCGCGCTCTCGCAGATGATATTAGATGATTTCGGCGGAGAGGTGCCAGGCAACCGAGACGACCTCATGAAGCTCCCTGGCGTGGGCCGTAAAACCGCCAACGTTGTTCTTAATGAGGCCTTCGGCCAACCGACGATGGCCGTCGATACGCATATCTTTCGCGTCGCCAACCGCACAGGCATGGCCCCCGGCAAAGACGTGCTGGAAGTCGAACAAAACCTACTGCGGGTCACGCCCGATGAATATGCGCTCCACGCCCATCACTGGCTCATCCTGCACGGGCGCTATACCTGCGTCGCGCGCACTCCCAAGTGTTTTAACTGCGCAATTGTCGATCTGTGTAAGTATAAGGATAAAACGAAGCCTGTTGAGTAGAGCAGGGATTTATTCGCTAGCCCTCATCCTGAGGCGATGCGCAGCATCAGGACTCGATGGACGAGGGCGGATGGCTGGAAAAGCGTTACACCTTCAATCAATCCTTCGAGTCCCGCAGGCCATGCCTGCGCCTCAGGATGAGGAAAAAATGGAGGTGGCCGTGACCGTGGCATTAGGGCCTATTGCAATCAGACAGGGCATGATTGAGTTTAAGTCATGACCTCTGACCACACATCAGAAAACGAAAAAACCACAAAGGCGGAAGACCCATCCCGCCGCGATTTCATTTACATCGCAACAGGAGCCTTTGCGGCGGCAGGCGTAACGGCGGCATCATGGCCGATGATCGCGCATTTGAAACCTGCGCCTGATGCTAAATATATAGCGGGCATTGAAATCGATTTGGCGCAAATTCCTGAAGGTTCGCAGGTAAAATTGCTTTGGAATGGGAAACCCGTTTTTATTCGGCATCGTACAACCACAGAGATTGAAGCGGCTCAGAATGTATCCCTTGATGATTTACATCATAAAGAAACAGACGAGCAGCGCCTTAGGCCACATAAAGACGGGAGTTACGATCCTCGATTTTTGATTATAATTGGGGTTTGCACGCATTTTGGATGCGTACCTGTCGGAGAATCTGGCGATTTTGATGGATGGTTTTGTCCCTGTCACGCCTCGCATTTTGATACATCGGGCCGAATACGAAAAGGTCCTGCACCTTTAAACCTCCATGTTGTGCCACATCATTATATCTCGGATACGGTTGTGCGAATTGGTTATGATCGATTGGATATAACAGACCCGAATATCTATTCGCGTTACGAATTTGAGGGGTGATTTCATAATTCGTTTCCCTCGCGTCATGTGATACTATCTTTGTAATAGTTACGAAAACGGGGGAGAACGGCATGAGCGCGATATTACCGCTTAAAGGCATTAAGGTCATCGAGATGTCAAACATGGTGACGGCGTCTCTGGCGGCGATGACGCTTGCGCAGCAAGGGGCGGAAGTCATTAAAGTCGAGCCGCTCGGGATTGGCGATAAGCTCCGTCATTTTGGTAGCCAGAAAATGGGCGTGTCGGGCGTTTTTAATAATTGTAATCGCGGGAAACAAAGTCTCGCGATTAATATGAAATCGAAACAAGGACAAGGCGCGGTGCGCGGGCTTGTCGAGAAAACCGATGTCCTCATCCATAATTACCGCCCTGGCGTGATGACCAAGCTGGGCCTCGGCAGCGCCGATCTGCGTGCGAAAAACCCGCGCTTGATTGTCTGCTCGCTGACGGGCTTTGGCCGCGTCGGGCCGCTTAAAGACGCCCCCGCCTTTGACCATGTCATACAAGGCCTGTCTGGCTTGACGGGCGTGCAGGGCAAGAACGGTAATTTGGATTTCATCCGCATGTTGGTCTGCGATAAAATCACCGCCTATACGGCAGGCCAAGCGGTCACGAGCGCGCTGTTCCATCAGCTTAAAACAGGCGAGGGACAGCATATTGATATCTCTATGCTCGCGGCTAGTTTGGCGTTCATGTGGCCCGATGGGATGATGCACCAAACCTTGCTGGCGGATGATGCCGTCGATCTTGCGCCTATGTCGGATTATTATCAGACCTTCCAAACCAGCGATGGTTTTATCGCCGCCGCGCCGTTTGGCGATGCGGAATGGCAGGCAATTTTTAAGATTGTTGACCGCCCTGATTTGGCTGCCGATCCGCGCTTTGGGTCGCTGATTGCGCGCGGGAAAAACGTGGCTGCACTCTTGGCGGAATTCGCAAATGCGCCGCTCGCGCTTTCAACCGAAGAACTTCTGGTAGCCCTACAGGAAGCTGACATCGCCTGTGCGCCGTGCTTGGCCCTAGAGGAGCTGACAGCTCACCCTCAAATCCAGGCGATAGACGCGGTAGAAACCCAAACCCATCCACATCTCGGCGAGCTGCAAATGGCCGCTGCGCCTGTGCACTTTGGCGGCGTTCCGCAACAGCCTTTGAGCCCTTCGCCGCTCTTGGGGCAGCACAGCGTGGCGATCCTAAAAACCAATGGCTATAGTGAGGCCGATATCACCCAGATGAAAGAAGACGGCGTGATCTAGGTGGCGTCTAGCCGTTTGGCGAGGGCCTGCGCGAGTTTAAGCGCGCCTTTATTCTCGCCCGCTTCGCCGTCGGCATAGGGCAGGTAGAGATAGGGTTCGATCATCTCCAGCTCGATGAGCTTTAACGTGCCGTCGAGGCCGCGCAGTAAATCTACGCGCGCATAGAGCGGGGTGAAATCAAGTGAGTCTAAAACGCTGCGAGCGGTGGCGCGTTCTTCGGATGTCGGCGTATATTTTTCTTCTGTGCCGCCAAATTGGGATTGAATGCGATAATCGCCCGCCTTGGGACGTTTTACCAATCCATGCGAGAATTGCCCGCCAAAGAAAAGGAATGAATATTCACCTTCTTCAAGGACGCTCGGGAGGAAAGCTTGGATCATCGCACCTTCGGGTGGCAGCGCGTCTTTGGTGGGGAAACCTTCGCCTTTCGTGTGCAAGACCTGACGCCACGCGCCGCCGCCAACTTGCGGTTTTATCACGAGCTTATCCGTCTTGAGCGTATCAAACGCCTTAGTCACATTTGTTTGCGTGACACGGTCGACGACAATGGTTTCAATCACGGGCGCGCCGCTGCGTTCCAACTCATCGAGGTAAGATTTATTCGAATTCCATTTCAAAACGTCGAATGTGTTAAACACTTTGGTTTGCTGTTCGCATTTCGCCATTTCGGTTAGAAATGCGTCTTCATTGCCTTCGAAATAATCCCATACGAGCAACGGCAGAATAGCGTCAAATTCGCTCGCGCGCTCAGATATGCCGCGCCAACGGACTAGCACGGCGTCCATGCCAAGCGCAGCGAAAGCAGGTACGATCTTGCCCATTTCTTCGTCGCGTTCAAAGGCATCGGAGCGCTGATCTGTGCTATCTGGCATCATATTATCGGAGGCGAGAATGGCGATTTTTTTCATGACTTAATCCGCATCAATTAGGCCCTGAATTAGGACGACTTGCTCCGTCCCGCATAATCCGCTATCGCGGCGCGATCAAGTAATGAAATTGGCATGGAGATGCATCGTGGCTGCGAATACTGAAATTGATGTCTTGGGACTCGGCAATGCAATTATGGACGCGATTGTTCCTGTTGAAGATGCCTTCTTGGGAGCTGAAAACATCGAAAAGGGCGGAATGACCTTGATCGATAGACCCCGAGCTTTGCAGCTTGATAAGGCCTTGAAAAAAGCAGGTGAGCGCCGCGAAATCGCGGGCGGTTCTGCGGCGAATACAATTGCGGGTGTGGCTGAACTGGGTCTACGTGCTGCCTATATGGCCAAAATTGGTGATGACGCGACGGGCCGCCGTTTCGTGAAGGAGTTTGATGCCGCTGGCGTACACTTTGTGACCAAACCATTGGAAGGCGGCGCCACCTCGCGTTGCTTGATTGCGGTAACGCCTGATGGCGAACGCTCTATGAATACCTTTTTGGGCGCGTCAACGGCATTTGCGAAACGTGATGTCGTGACCGATCTTATTCGCCGCTCAAAAGTCTTATATCTTGAAGGTTATCTCTTCGATATGGACGCTGCCAAGGCCGCCTTTGTAAAGGCGGCGCAAATCGCGCAAAAGGCAGGACGTAAAGTTTCTATCACCTTGTCGGATGATTTTTGTGTTGCGCGTCACCGGGAAGATTTCCGTGCCTTTGTGGATAACCATGTGGATATCCTGTTTGCAAATGAAACAGAACTGCTCTCGCTTTATGAAACGGACAGTATTGATGCAGCGCTCGATATGCATGTGAAAACAGGCAAAGTCGTTTGCGTGACTCGCAGTGAAAAAGGCTCTGTGATCCAAGATGCAGATCGTCGTTACTTTGTGAGGCCAGTCGCTGTGGATAAGCTGGTCGATACAACAGGGGCTGGCGATCAATATGCGGCGGGCGTTCTGGCCGGATATGCTATGGGTTTGGACTGGGCGGATGCGGGACATTTAGGCAGTCTTTGCGCTGCAGAAGTCATTAGCCATTACGGCGCGCGTCCTGAAAAGAGCCTGCATGCGCTAGCTATTGGAGCGTAATTCTGGCCCATAGGGTTAATGCTATTCTCACGAAATTGTAATTTTGATGAGGGTTTTATTCAGGCAAAGTTAAGCTGTCCTCCTGTATAGAATATCTAAATCAGGCACATAGGATAGCCCAAATGAAAAAATGGTTTTTAATATCTGCAGTCGCTCTTCTTGGGGGGCAGGCTGCTGTTTACGCCCAATCCGCACAATTTATGCAGGGGAATGCGCAAGCATATTCTCCGTTTACGGACGCGCAGCGCGTTCCCGCAGATCTTGCGAAGGTTGATAGCTCTTTAAATTATACGACAAGCTTTCAGGGCCGCTTTGCCCAATATGGCGCGGACGGAAGTGTCGCGCGAGGTAAGATTTATCTAAAGCGTCCGGGCCGTCTCCGGTTTGAATATGACAGCCCAAGCCCAATGCTAATTGTTTCCGACGGGACCTGGCTGACGCAGCATGATAGTGCATTGCAAACAACAGATCGTGTTCCGCTTTCCTCCACGCCGCTTAATTTCTTCTTGAAAGAAAATGTGCAATTATCGCGCGACACCGAAGTTGTTGGCCTGACGAAAGACGCCCAAGAATGGCGTGTATCGGCGCGGGATGGGTCTGGCGAAATGGACGGTACGATCACAATGGTATTTAACGCGCAAAATTTGGCGCTTAAAGAATGGGTTATCGCTGACGGTTTTGGGGGCAACACACGTGTTGTGCTCTCTGATTTGGCTTATAATCAGCCGATCAATCCGCGTCTCTTTATTATGCGTGATGATTCACGCCGTGACCGCCGCCGTTAAAAACTTATCGTCAGCTTTCTGGCGAGTAGCACTTTCCAAAACGTCTCCATCCGCCTAGCGTGCGCGGATGGATATCAAACTCGCTTCGTGGAATATTAATTCCGTTCGTCTCCGCCTGCCGCAGGTCATTCGCTTCCTAGAGGAAGAGCAACCCGATGTGCTGGGCCTGCAAGAGATCAAATGCCAAAACCACCAATTCCCGACTGAGGCCTTTCAAGAGATCGGTTATAATTACGTCGAGGTTGCGGGGCAAAAAGGCTATCACGGCGCGGCCACGGTTTCGAAGTTGCCGATGGAGCGCATCGACACGGATTTCTGCCCACTCGGTCATGCCCGCCACGTTTCAACGCGGGTGATCGCGGGCGAGCAAGATTTTGAATTTCACAATTTCTACATTCCAGCAGGCGGCGACGAAGCCGACCGAGAGATTAATCCAAAGTTTGGGCATAAACTCGATTTCCTAGAAGCAATGCGGACTTATTTCGCGGACCGTTTCGCCAAAGGCGATGACCAACAAGTCTTGGTCGGAGATTTAAATATCGCGCCGCATGAAAATGATGTCTGGAACCACAAGCAGCTTTTGAAAGTCGTCAGCCATACACCGATGGAAGTTGAGATTCTCAAGACTCTGCAAGAGACGCATAATTTCACAGATACGGCGCGTCTGCACCGTACGGACGAAGAGAAAATTTATAGCTGGTGGAGCTACCGCGCCAAGGACGTGTTCGCGTCAAACCGTGGCCGCCGTCTGGATCACATCTGGGTCAGCCCCGCTTTGCATGACGCCGCGAATAATGCGGGCCGTGACGGGTATAAAGTACATCTGGATTGCCGCGTGTGGGAAAAACCCTCAGATCACGCGCCGGTTACGCAGGTTTTAAAATTATAAAGCTGGCGTCATCAAAAGCGCGGGCGAGATCGCAAAGAGCGCCTGCGCGCCAAAATAAAGCGGACTAATCGCTAATGCATTTTTAGGATTTGGCACGGTGAACCTGTCACGCGCCACGAATATATCTGACGTCGCAAATAGGATAGCTGCCGCGATTAATATCGTTACGCCGCTACCAATGGCAGTTAAAACCATGCCCATAATAATCGCCGTATAAACCAAAACGGGCGCTCGCATATCACTAGGCAGTTTGGCATGGAGAGAGACATAGGTCGCCGCGCCGATGATAATTAGTCCGATAAGCGCGATCACATTAAGGCTCGTCCCCGCCGTGATAATTGCCCAAATATAAAGACCATGCCCCAAAGCAAAAGCTGCCATACCGCCTTTAAATAGGTTGGGATTATCTCGCGATAGTAAACACACATCACCAACCGCGCAGGCGATCAGAGCAGCTAAAATAATTTTTCCATAAACGGGTTCTAATGTTCCGCCAAATACGCCGCCCCATAAGGCAATGACGCAAAAGCCAAGCGCGGCCAAAGGTTTGAATATACATTGCCATTTTCGCACCTCGCGAAGTTCAGCTACCACAAGTGCGGCCACAATCACGGCGTAAACGGCAAGTAATATTTGCATTAATCCAGCTCCACTAACCCAATTCCAAACGATACCCGCCGGGCTCGGTCATAAGCAGTGTTGCGGTGCCCTTTTTGGGTTCAATTTTCTGCCGCAGGCGATAGACATGCGTCTCTAATGTGTGTGTCGTCACGCCGCTATTATAGCCCCAAACCTCATGCAGCAGTTCATCACGCCCGACGGGTTTCCCGCCTGCGCGGTAGAGGTATTTCAAAATATTGGTTTCTTTTTCCGTCAGGCGAATATCGCGCGGCTGTTTGCCATCAGCGTCTTTGGGCGGCGTGAGGCGTTTAAAGGCAGGCTGAAACTCATACGGCCCGACTTGAAATATCGCGTCTTCGGATTGTTCAAAACTACGCAAATGCGCCCGCAGCCGCGCGAGCAAAACGGCGAACCGAAACGGCTTGGTGACATAATCATTCGCGCCAGAGTTTAGGCCCAAAATCTCATGCATTTCGCCGTCATTACCCGTCAGCATTACAATCGGCGCGGCGACATTGGCTTGGCGCATCAACTGACAGGCTTCGGTGCCGAGCATATCGGGCAGATCGACATCAAGAATAATCAAATCAAACGGTGTGGCTGTGGCGGTTTCTATCCCGGCGCGCGCCGTTGCGACGTCTACGGTTTCAAATTCATCATAGAGTCCAAATTGCGCGACAAGTTCCTCGCGCAACGTATCGTCATCATCAATTAATAAGAGGCGTTTTTTAACGGCCATATGAATGCTCCTTAGCGGCTTTGCCGCTATTTACGCGGCTCGGCTACATAATACTAATGCCAGAATGCTCGCACTGCATCACAAAAATGTGTAGGGTTTTCTCATGAAGCGTATAAAAATATCGGTAAATGAGCGGGTTTTACGATGCGGGCCCCTGTGTTTGTCCATCCGCCTTGGAAAAAACGGATGGATAGGTGCCGCGCTAGGCCGCGAAGGGGACGGCAAAACACCCTTGGGGGAGTATCATTTGCGCTTCGGCCTCTACCGCGCTGACCGCCTGCAAATGCCGCCGCAACACGCCGAGAGGCCACTGAACTTTCGCCCGATGCAAGCGGATGATGGCTGGTGCGACGCGGCGGATGATCCGGCTTATAACCGCTTTGTGAAATTGCCTTATGCGGCGTCACATGAAGCGCTTTGGCGCGAAGATGGGGCTTATGACATTGTCCTCATCACGAGCCATAATGACAGCCCGCCACAAGCACCCCTAGGCAGCGCCGTCTTCATCCACATCGCTCAGCCCGATGACCGAGAGACATTAGGGTGCATAGCCCTAACGCCCGATGATATGGTAAAATTATTACCGCATATGTGCGGCGATCAGATTGTGGAAATCAGCGTTTAGGGACGTTCCCCAAATAACGCTGATCCGACGCGCACAGATGTAGCGCCGAGTTTGATGGCGGTTTCATAATCGCTGCTCATGCCCATAGAGAGTTTTGTAAGGCCGTGTTCTGCCGCGAGGTTTTTCAAAAACCAAAAATGCGGGGAGGGGGCTTCATTTTGCGGCGGGATACACATCAGGCCTTCCGGCGTAAGGTTATATGCGTCTTTCATCATGTTTAAAAACGCAGGGAGATCGGCGGGAAGTACGCCCGCTTTTTGCGGTTCTTCGCCTGTGTTCACTTGCACATACAGGCGGGGCATGCGGCCTGTTTTATCAGCGGCTTTCACTAATGCCGCGAGGAGTTTTTCGCGGTCGACCGTTTCAATTACGTCGAATAAACGGCAGGCATCTTCGGCTTTATTTGTTTGTAGCGGACCAATCAGGCGAAGTTCTATGTTTTTGCGGTGGCTTGCGAATGTATCGCCCCAACGGACTTGCGCTTCTTGTACGCGGTTTTCTCCAAATACGCGATGTTCCGTCGCGAGCATGTCTTTGATGCGCTCATCGGGTTGTTGTTTCGAAACGGCAACAAGATTGATATCTTCGAACGCGCGGTTTGCGGACTTGGCGGCAGAGCTAGCGGCGTCTATAACTGCAGTTCGGCGTTCAGCTATGGAGGGGTCGGTAATATTCATGCAGACCTCTTATAAGGATTGGGCCGAGATGAAAAGTGCGCCTTTGCAGCGCGCCGCTGGGCAATTGTGGATGAAACGCACACGCCCCTGCGCTCTCGCCCCTCTTATTTTGATGACAGACCCGACTGTGCATAGTGACCCAATCGCAGCAGCGGAAAACATGCCTGTCGGCAGCGCGATTATCTATCGTCATTTCGGCGCAGAAAACCGTCATGAAATAACTGAAAAATTGCGACAGAAAACATTTGAGCGGAAGCAACAACTTTTGATCGGGAATGACCCAGAGCTTGCAATAGAAGTCGGTGCGGATGGGGTTCATTTTACGCGAGACGCGAATTTAACAGCCCCCACTATTTGGCGAAATCGTTGCCCCGAGTGGACCATTACGATGGCCGGCCTCAAAGGAGACTATACGGCTTATTTACGAGATTTAAGTGTGTTGGACGCGCTCTTCGTCTCGTCGATTTTTGAAAGCAGCAGCCCATCAGCGGGCATGCCTATTGGAGCTGAGCGCTTACAAGGAATTTGCAGAGAATTAGCTGCGCCTATTATCGCTTTAGGGGGCGTAACCCCTAAGAGAGCAAGCGAGCTAACAGATAGCGGCGTTGCAGGTCTATCTGGCCGGTTTATACGATAAAAATTACTGAACGCAGGCTTTCTCTACTCGGGAATGATGTTGCCTCTTTCATCTGTCAATTTAAAGGTGATTTGTGTCTGAGTATGAAAATGGACGGCTTTGCCATCTATAATTTTTGGAGGGTAGCGCCGTTGAAATATGGCTTTCTTCGAGTTTTCTAAAAATATTGGATCGCTGCATTTTGCATCATAGACATTAATGGGTTCGCCATAAGCATCAATATGAACACTGAATTTGCAATGCCCAGATCTTGTAGCCCCTTCTGGGTATTGTGGGCGTGGTGGATCCCATGGTTGTGCATCACGTGGTGGGTTTTGAGACGTTCGGATATTCATCATGAATTCCCAATTTGGTTCTTTAAAAATGACAACCTTTTTTTGTACCAAAGAGGGTCTAGTGCTTTTTACTGATGGCTTTGTTTTTAGAGATCCCGCGCCCAAGAAATTGAGCGATACGATTAATGTGCATATCGTAACGGCCAAACAGATGAAGTGTTTATGTTTCATAAAGTAATATTATTACAAATTATGAAATATTGCAAATTACGCCATTGAAGATAGCTACTCCGCACTCGCCTCCAGGCTAAATGCGTGAATCATCTTCATTTCGTCCTCAATCGCCTCCAAAATGGCGCGGTGTTTGGCGAGTCGGCTTAGACCGTGAAATGCTTCAGATACAATCACCACATGAAAATGGCTCTCCCCACTCCCGTTTTGAGAGGCGTGATCGCGCGCGCCAGCGTGCCCAGCGTGCTTTGCGCTCTCATCTATCACCTTTAAGTGCGACGGATTGAACTTTACAGTGAGTTTTTCCTTGATTGCAGTCGCGATAATGCCCATTTTAGCCAGTCCTTAATTACTAATCCAAGGTCTATATAAGAACGATGACGAAGTCTTCAAAATTTAAGCTCAAAGGCATGGATATGCGGATCAAACCGCCTAAGGATGAACTGCCGCCAGAAGAACAACAATGCGAATGGGCGGGCTGTACGCGCATGGGCGGCTGCAAAGCGCCGAAATCGCCAGATCGCTTGCGTGAGTATTACAATTTCTGTCAGGCGCATACGCGCGAATATAATAAGAACTGGAACTTCTTCTCTGGCATGAGCGACGAAGACATTTCCGAATGGCAAGTCGGCGCGCGCCACGGGCACCGCCCAACATGGGACGTCAAGAAAAATACAGGCGAGCGGGCGCAGGCCAATAAACGCCGCAAAGTCGGCGGCACAGCCGCGACGGCCGAAGGTTATGCAATCTTTGGCGACGGCAGTGGTGACATGGCCGAACAGCCGCGCAAGCGCTTGTCGAAATTACAGCTTAAAGCCCTACACGATATGGGTCTTGATGACGGTGCCACCAAAGCGGATGTGCGCAAGCGCTACACGCAGCTCGTCAAGCAGCTTCACCCCGATGCCAATAAGGGCGACCGCACCACAGAGGAAAGTTTCCAGCGTGTTGTCAAAGCCTATAAAGTGCTTAAAACGACAGACCTTGGATAGACCCCACCTTGGGTGAGTCCCCACCAAAGATTTCTTGAGAGCAAGCCCATGAGCGACCAATTTCCAATAATGACGCCCGACATAACCGTGCCCGCGCGCGAGACATTCGGCGTAAACTTCGACATGGACGTCCCCGCCTTTAGTCAGCGCAGTGAATATGTGCCCGAAATTGACGACGCCTATATTTTCGATGACCGCACAACTCAGGCCATCTGCGCGGGCTTTGCCTATAACCGCCGGGTCATGGTGCAGGGTTATCACGGCACGGGGAAATCAACACATATCGAACAAGTCGCCGCGCGGCTGAACTGGCCGCTCGTGCGGATTAACCTCGACAGCCACGTCTCGCGGATTGATTTGGTCGGCAAAGACGCGATCGTTTTGAAAGACGGCAAACAGATCACAGAGTTCCGCGAAGGGCTTCTGCCTTGGGCGCTCCAAAACCCTGTCGCGCTGACGTTCGATGAATATGATGCGGGCCGACCCGATGTGATGTTCGTGATTCAGCGCGTGTTAGAGGCGCAAGGCCGCCTGACGCTGCTCGATCAAAACAAAGTCATCACGCCGCATTCTGCCTTCCGCCTGTTTTCGACAACCAACACAGTGGGCCTTGGCGATACAACGGGACTTTATCATGGCACGCAGCAAATCAACCAAGGCCAGATGGATCGTTGGTCAATGGTCACGCAGCTTAACTATCTCTCTCACGATGAAGAAGAAGCGATCGTGCTGGCGAAATCACCGAGCTACGATAACGACCAAGGCCGTAAAACGCTAGCCTCTATGGTGCGCGTCGCCGATATGACACGGAAGAGCTTTATGGCGGGGGATATCTCAACGGTCATGAGCCCACGTACCGTGATGAACTGGGCGGAAAACGCACGTATCTTTGGCGGCGATATTGGCCATGCTTTCCAGCTCACATTCCTAAACAAATGTGACGAGCTGGAGCGCGCTGTGATCGCTGAATTTTATCAGCGCGCCTTTGGCATGGACCTCCCCGAGAGCAGCGCCTCGGCGATAACTGTCTAACGCTTTAGTGGCGGATAAATCCCCGATAGATAATTTCAAACGCAGCTTGGCTGCGGCCACGAAAGCTATTGCTGGAGAGCCAGAGCTTGAGGTAAGCTATGGCGGCGACGTCGCGGGAATTGTGCGTGACCAGATCATGCTGCCCGCGCTCCCGCCCAAACCAAAGCCCGAAGTCATTGCCAAGGCGCGCGGCGAAGCCGATCAGCTCGCGCTGAAAATCGCGCTGCATGACAAAGCGCTCCACGCGAAAACACAGCCGACTCCAGGCCCAGCGCGCGCGATCTATGAGGCCCTTGAAAACGCGCGGATTGATACACTTGGCGGAGAGCATCTAGCGGGGCTACGCGATAATCTCGACGCGGCCCTAGGCGTGCGGGCCAAGCGTCGCGGCTTTGATAAAATGGGCGTGGCCAAAGACGACACAACACTCGCCGAAGCGCTCGGTCTATATGCCCGCGAAGCCATGACGGGCCGCCCCCTCCCTGAGAGCTGCGACGGGATCATGTCCACATGGCGCGAAACATTTGACGAAACGGCGGCAGAGAAAATCAAAAACCTCTCGCAATATATCTCCGATCAAGAAAAATTCGGAGAGCACGTCCAAGACATCTTGCGCGACTTTCAAATGGGCGACGATCTCTCTGAGCCCGAAGAAGGCGATGACGACGAAGATCAGGAAAGCTCTGAGAACGAAGACGAGCAGCCCGATCAAACGCCTGATACGCCGCAAGAAGAGCAGCCGGGTCAGACCGAAGTCTCTGACGCCGATGCCACCGAAGACGATAGCGACGATGTGCAAGACATGGTCGACGCCGAAAACATCGACGGCGAGAGCGACGACGACAACGAACAGCCCAATCAAACGCCAAATAATTCGCGCATCCCAAATCTGCCGCCAGACTATAACGTCTACACCACGGCCCATGATGAAGTCATAAAAGCCGAAGAACTCTGCGATCCCGAAGAACTAGACCGCCTGCGCGGCTATCTTGATGGGCACATGGCAGGATTATCGTCGGTGATTGCACGCCTCGCCAACCGCCTACAACGCCGCCTGCTCGCGCAGCAACAGCGAAGCTGGACGTTTGATTTGGAGGAAGGCATGCTCGATACGGCGCGCCTGACCCGCGTCATCACCGACCCCATGTCGGCTCTGACGTTTAAAGAAGAAAAAGAAACCGATTTCCGCGATACGATTGTGACGATCCTAATCGATAACTCAGGCTCCATGCGCGGCAGGCCCATTAGCATTGCAACGGCGAGTATGGTCGCCGCCGTTTGCGCCGATATAATGGCGCGCACATTGGAGCGCTGCGGCGTGAAGGCCGAGATTTTAGGCTTTACCACCAAGGCATGGAAAGGCGGACGCTCGTTCCAAGATTGGCTGGCGGCGGGGAAACCGACCAAGCCAGGACGCCTCAATGATCTACGCCATATTATCTACAAGGGCGCAGATATGCCGTGGCGACGCGCGAAGCGGAACCTCGGCTTGATGATGCGCGAAGGATTGCTCAAGGAAAATATCGACGGCGAAGCGCTCGATTGGGCCTACCGCCGCATCATGGCCCGCCCCGAACAGCGCCGCATTATGATGGTGATTTCCGACGGCGCGCCCGTCGATGACGCCACCCAGAGCCAGAATAAAAACGGCATGCTAGAAGGGCATCTGCGGATGATGATCGACAAGATTGAAAACCGCAGCGAGGTTGAACTCGTCGCCATCGGCATCGGTCACGACGTCACGCGCTGGTACAAACGCGCCGTCACCATCATGGACGTAGAACAACTCGGCGGCGCCATGACAGAAAAACTCGCGGAACTGTTTGATGAAAAAGGCGGTCGGCGCTAGTTTCATATTGAAGCAATGATTGTGGGAATATTATGGAATTAATTAGCGATCATATCTTAGAAGAATCTGCGCAAACTGAACCTGTCTATCCGCGCGCTTATCCTGCTGTGGAGGGCTTTAATCTCGGCAGTCCGGGGGCCTTTACTAAGGGGCAGCCTTTCACCCATTTTAAAAAACTGCGAGAGACCGCGCCCGTATCTTGGACGACCATGCGCAAGGGCAGCAACGGCTTTTGGTCAGTCACGCGTTATGATGACATCAAAGCCGCCGAAGTGAAGCCGCAGGTTTTCTCCTCTGAACGCGGCTCGATTAATATGGGCTTGCCGCCCAAACATATGCGCTTTCCGAAAAAGCTCATCCCTGCCGCGCTGAATAATCTTATCAATCTGGATGCGCCGCGTCATATGGAACTGCGCATTCAACAAAAAGATTTCTTCATCCCGAAATATGTTGCTACGCTTCGCGATAATGTCACCGCTAAAATTGATAGCCTGCTCGATGATCTTGAAGCCGCCGAGAAGAAATCAGACGGCGGCATTGTCGATTTCACCAAAGTGTTCTCCGAACAACTCCCGCTCTATACGCTCTGTGAAATGCTCGGCGTGGACGAGGCGGACCGCCCGAATATTGTCCGCTGGATGCATTACCTCGATATGGCGCAGCAGGTCAGCGCCGCGCCGTGGGAGGTGATTAAAAACGACCCGATGTTCATTCCGCGCTACGTGAAAAACGTCAAACAAATGTTTGCCTATGGACAGCGCGTCATGGCGGACCGCCGCGCTAATCCGCGTAATGACCTCCTGACGGTGATCGCGCAATCGACACTCGGCGGGGAGGAGCTGCCGCAGGAGTATTTGGACGGTTCTTGGCTGCTGATTATTATCGCGGGCAATGATACGACGCGTAATTCTTTGTCGGGCTCCATGCGCTTGCTCACGGAATTCCCGGATCAAAAACAAATGCTGATCGATGATCCGACCTTGATTCCAAAGATGAGCCAAGAATCGCTGCGTATGGTGTCGCCCGTGATGAATATGCGCCGCACCGCGATGGAAGACACAGAGCTTGGCGGGCAAAAAATCGCCAAGGATGAAAAGGTGATTTTCTGGTATGGCGCGGCCAATCGTGACCCCAGCGTCTTCACCGATCCTGATCGTTTCGATATTCTGCGGCCCAATGCGGATAAACATCTCGCCTTTGGTCACGGCCCGCATAAATGCCTGGGCAGCCGCATCGCGAATATGCAGCTCCGTATCGCCTATGAAAAAATTCTAGATCGCTTCCCCGATATTCATTGGACAGGCGAGCAAACCATCACGCCGAATAATTTTGTCCACGCGATTTCAAGTTTAAAGGTGAAACTCCGCGCTTAGACGCTATTTGATTTTTCGGCCCGCCACATAGACGCTGGTGATTTTGATGTCTTTCAGGCGTTCTGGCGCTGTCGTCAGCGGGTTATCTGACAGCACAATAAAGTCCGCCCATTTCCCAGCCGTGAGCGATCCAAGCTTATCCTCTTGAAACGCGGCGTAAGCGTTCTCTAATGTCATCGCGTGAAGGGCCTCCGTCACAGACAAAGCTTGATCGGCGTACCACCCATCTTCGGGCGTGCCGTCATCACCTGATGTGCCGTCGAGGCGTTTACGCGTGACCGCGAAATAGAGCGTTTGCATTGGCTCCCACGGCTCGCCTGGCAGGTCTGAATTTATAATCAATCGCCCGCCCGCCGCAAGGATACGCTGCCACGCATAACCATGTTGAATACGTGCCGGGCCAACACGGTCTTCCGCCCAGCCGCTATCGCCAACGGCGTGGGAGCTTTGCATAGAGGCAATGATGCCTTTGTCCGCCATACGCGAATAAAAATCGGGCAGCACAATTTGCGCATGTTCGATCCGCCATCTGTGATCTGTTTCGGGGTGATTTTCGAGCGCAGTGTCATATGTATTGAGCGTGCGATTATTCCCCTCATCGCCAATGGCATGAACCGCCATTTGAAAGCCTTTTGCCGCCGCAGGCTTACCGAGCATCAGCATAGCATTGGGCGTAATCCGTTCCGTCGGGTTGGCTTCGTCTGGTTTGTCCGAATAGGGCGCTTGCATCACGGCGGTGCGCGAACCGAGCGAGCCATCATAGAAAACTTTGATTGAGCGTATATCGAGCCAATCTTTGGGGTCGTCCAAAATGCCGCGCGTAAACCAAGCGTCCATTAGGTCGTCGTCATTCCCGTTTAGCATCCCATAAACGCGGATCGGCAATTCGCCTTTGGCCGCAAGGGATTGGAACGCTGTCACATCCGCTGCCGCCATGCCCGCCTCATGTACGGACGTCACGCCCGCTTGCGCCATTTTATTCAAGCCCGCCGTGATAGCTTTTTCAAGTTGCGCTTGATCGGGTTTGGGGATGTGTTGATTGACCAAGCCTTGCGCGAGGGTGAGCATGACGCCCGTGGCAGAGCCGTTTTCGCGGCGTAGAATTTGCCCGACTTCGGGGTTAGGCGTGGCGTCCGTTATGCCCGCGATTTCAAGCGCTTTACCGTTATAAAACCCTGCAAAACCGTGCAGACTTTCTAGGGCGACGGGGTTATTAGGGAAGGCGGCGTCTATAACGGCGCGGTCAGGATAACCCCGACTGCCAAACGCGCCTTCATCCCAGCCTTGGCCGATAATCCATTCGCCCGCTTTGGGGTTTGGCGCAAAAGCGGTTAGGCGCGCAGCGATCTCTTCCGCTGTTTCAACGCCGACAAGATCGGCTTTAATCTCGTCCATCCCTAATTCACGGACGTGAACATGACTGTCGATAATGCCTGGCAGAACAGCCGCTCCGCCGAGGTCAACCGTCTCGCCATTTTCTAGCGTCAGATCAGTCCCAACCGCAATGATTTCTTCGCCCGCAACGATCATACTATTGGCGGCGGGTTGGTTCGTGTCTTGGGTTAAAAAGACGCCATTGGTGTAAAGCGTATGCGGCGTCGTCGGAGTATCAGACGCGCAGGCCGCAAGAGCTGCGGCTGTTGATAATAAGGTTGCTCGTACTGCTTTGTTCATTTTAAACTTTGCTCACCTTTAGACGTTTAATCTGATTGCGTTCGCGCTCCAAAATCGTAAAGCGGTGCCCATGATAGGAAAAGGTCTGGCCTTCATCAGGGATGGTGCGACTCTCGTGGATCACGAGACCCGCAATGGTGACCGCCTCTTCATCCGTCAAAGACCAGCCCATCATACGGTTTAAATCACGCGTTGGCGTGTCGCCGCGAACGATGACGCTGCCGTCTTTTTGGCGCGTTACGCCTTCCAGTTCCGCGTCATATTCATCCTGAATATCCCCGACGATTTCCTCTAGGATATCTTCGAGCGTTATGACGCCCATCAACGTGCCATATTCATCCACGACAAGGGCGAAGTGCTCGTGCTTTTGCTGAAACGCGCGGAGTTGCTGCACGACGGAGGTGGTTTCAGGGACAAACCACGCCTCGCGCGCGAGCTTTTTCACATTTAAATTTGCTGTCTCTCCGCCAGGCTTGGCGAAGATCTTCATAATGTCTTTAATGTGCAAAATCCCGATCACATTATCAGGATCATTTTCCCACACGGGCAGGCGCGTATGGCCGCTCGCGAGGACGTCTTTGAGGATTTTTTCGGGCGCAGCATTGGCGTCAATCATCGACAAGTTCTTGCGGTGGATCATCACTTCTTCGACCGTCAGATCGCCAAGCTCAAGCACGCCAATGATCTGGTCGCGTTCGCGTTTCGCCACGCTGCCTTCTTGGTGGTGCATATCAACCGCGCCGCGAATTTCATCTGACGCTGACCATGCGCCCGCTTCCGTGTCGACGCCAAACACACGCAATGTTGCGTTCACGATGACTTGCACGATCGCAACGATAGGCGCGAGAACACGGACAACGAAACTGATGGGCCGCGCCACACGAAGCGCCATTTTATCTGGTTGTGAGATCGCATAAGTTTTCGGCAGGACTTCGGCAAAAACTAAAATCAAAACCGTCGTGATAATCGTCGCGTAAATCATGCCCGCTTCGCCGACAGCTTCAAGCAATGTCGCGGTCATAATCGACGTCGCCAAAATATTGACGAAATTATTCCCGAGCAAAATACCGCCTAGCAGGCGTTCACTATTCCCAAGCAGGCGCGTTACAATCGGCGCGCGCTTATCGCCTGCGCGTTCGGCATTATGAATGCGCGCCTTGGAGGCCGCCGTCAAAGCTGTTTCTGAGCCTGAGAAGAACCCTGAGAAACATAGCAGCAGTATTACAAACCCCATTTTCATTAAAAAATCAGGCTCAGTGAATGCTGCCATCATGATGGGGATCCATATTTAAGAGAGAGATGTGTAAGGTAATCAGAGACCTGTTCATGGGCCGCGCCTTGCGACGGGCCTTTGGCGACGAAAGCGTTTCCGATATCATGGGCCAAAATCAGTGTCAGATCACCCGCTTCATTTTTCTTATCTTGCTGCATATGCGCCAATAATTTGGCAGGATCAGCGAGCAGATGTTTTACGTCAGTAATACGCGTCAGCTTGGTTTGTTTCAAATGGGCGCTGACTAAATTTGCGGCGCCTTGCGAACACATTTCATTACGCGCGCAATAGTTAAAGGCCATTTCCATGCCAGCGCTGACGGCTTCCCCGTGCAAGAGGTCACCGCCATAGCCCGCTTCGGCCTCTAGGGCGTGGCCAAATGTGTGGCCCAAATTTAGGAGCGCGCGCTTTCCGCGTTCATGCTCATCCGCCGCCACGATGCGGGCTTTGGTTTCGCAGCTTACTTTGACGGCATAGGCAATGGCGGCATCCGAGAGCGCGATAACGTCTTCGCCATTTTCCTCTAGCCAATCAAAAAACACGCGGTCACCCAAGAGGCCATATTTTAAAACCTCAGCATAGCCCGCCTTAACTTGCCGCGTATTGAGGGTTTGTAAAACGCTCATATCGGCAATCACGAGGCGGGGTTGGTAAAACGCGCCGACGAGGTTTTTGCCATATTTCACATTGATCGCTGTCTTCCCGCCAACAGAGCTATCGACTTGCGCGAGGAGTGTCGTCGGGATTTGGATGAAACGACATCCGCGTTTATAAACGCTGGCAGCGAACCCTGTAAGGTCACCCATCACGCCGCCGCCAAAGGCAATGATCGTGTCATTACGCGAGAGGCCATGTTCGAACATGGCGTCCAAAACATGTTGCAACGTGTCAAAGCTTTTCTGCGCCTCGCCCGGCGGAAGGATCACCCATTTCGCGTCGAGACCACCGAGGTTGATCTTATCTTTGTAAAGCCCTGCCACGGTTTCATCGGTGACGATTACGATCTTATTGGAACTCAGATGCGGCGCAATGAGATCAGCAGCAGAACCGATGAGGTCTGTGCCGATAGCAATGTCATAGCTACGAGAGCCAAGTCCAACGGGAACTTTGTGCGCTATGCTCATGAGCCTGTCGTCTCAGTGGAATGCGATGCGTTAAATTCCGCCTCTAAATATTTAAGAACTTTCTCAACCGTGCGAATATGCGGCCCCTTAGCAATATCTATCGTCAGATGCGCATTGGCATAGATAGGATAGCGCGCGTCCATGATTTCGCGATATCTTTGGCGTGGATTTTCAACTTGCAAAAGCGGACGTGTATCTTTTTTCTGGACGCGGGCAAATAGGGTTTCAAATTCGCCTTTCAGAAAAATAGTGGTTGAACGTTCAAGCAATATCTTACGTGTGCCCTCAGGGATGAAAGCGCCGCCGCCTGTCGCCAAAATCAGCGGCGTGCCGTCCAAAATACGGTCGATGACGCGGCGCTCCCCCTCGCGAAAGGCCTGTTCGCCATGGTCTCTGAAATAGCCAGCGACGGTACGGCCAGAGGCTTTCTCAATTTCATCGTCTGAATCATAAAAAGGGCGGCCAAGCATTTTTGCAAGGCGGCGACCGACAGTCGTCTTTCCAACCCCCATCAATCCCACAAGGGCGATAGGGCGTGTGCCAATATTTGGGACCTCAGCCTCTTCCGGTGTCTGTGTGTCCGGATTTTTAGGGGCTGCCCCTGTTTTTTCGGGCGGCATAGTGTGCCTTTAATCTGTTACAATGCCAAAAGCTGTCATCAGAACTGCATT
>JBMYWT010000004.1:16955-77453 GCA_049607665.1 Maricaulaceae bacterium | reverse complement strand
CATCGGGAGCCACCGCAAGTTTATTCAGGCGGTGCGCGGCCTCTTCTGTGTGGCCCACGGCATAGAGCGCCATGGCAACGCAATGTTTAGCCCGCCGACCGCCGCCATCTCCGCGCCAAATCATCGCCTCTTCATAGGCAAGGTCAGCATCGACAGCGATACGTTCAAGGCACTCTTTGTGCTTTGCGTCAAATTCAGCCGTTAAGTCTTCGGCCATAGACGGAGCCGCCAAGAGAAAAGGCATTACAAAAGCGGCGCAAGGGATTATGGCTGATCTTAATTTCATGAATGTCTCCTAGCGGAGAGAAGGCCCTCAGCGCAATGCAGCCAAGCGTTAAATTACAGTCAGGTCGCAAAACCATGCTCCTTATTGGGGCGGGTTATACGGCGCGGCATATGGTGCCGTCCTTAATTGCGCGCGGATTTGAAGTTATCGCCACAAGCCGAAAGCCGGAAGGCCTTGAGAGTTTACGGGCCTTGGGCGCAACGGCGATGTTATTTGACGGCCAGATAACATCAGAGATGATAGCCGTCTGCGAACGTGCAACGCATATGATAAGCTCTGTGGGGCCGAAAAGCGGCGCGGATCCTATATTAGCATCAGGCATCGCCAAACATTTCCAAGCCTTACGATGGGGCGGCTATCTCTCGGCGACCAGTGTCTATGGCGACCGCCAAGGGAAATGGGCCTTTGAGGATGAGTATCTCTACCCGACGACCGCCCGAGGCCGCGCGCGTATTGAAGCGGAACTGGGGTGGTTGGAAACTGATCTGCCCATGCATATCTTCCGTCTTGCGGGGATATACGGCCCGGCGGGTGCATCTGGGCCGGCGCGCAACCCTTTTGCTCGCCTGCGCGCCGGAACAGCCAAAGCTGTGATTAAACCCGGCCATGTCGTTAACCGCATCCATGTGGAGGATATCATTTCTGCGCTCTATGCCTCGATGGAGCGGCCCAACCCTGCGCAAGTCTATAACATAGCCGACGGCCACCCTGCCCCGCCGCAGGATGTTTTGCGTTTTGCAGCGACGTTAATTGGCGCGCCCATGCCGCAAGAGGTCGACTTTAGCGATGCCGAGCTATCTGATATGGCGCGTAGCTTTTATACGGAAACCAAGCGGATCGATATTACAAGAACGAGGTCTGAACTTGAGTGGGAACCGCGTTATGAGGATTATAAATCGGGCTTAAAGGCGATAGCAGATAAATAAGGCCAACACCCAGTTTTTTCTATCTTAGATGTGACCTGGGCGTAAGTTTCAATCCAGAGTCATACAGCATTTTTACAGCATACGTACAGCATCCTTACAGCATTGATGCAGCACACATACAGCATGGTGAACGCATGAGTGCAGCACGCATACAGTATGCTTACAGCAGGGCCATTATATTTTAAGTCACATTCACGCGCGATGTTCGCTTCGTAAAAGTTGAAATTCGGGTTTTGGTTTACCGTTCAAACAGGCTTGCGATTTAAAATCGACACATTTCCGGCCAAAACCATAAGCATGCCCACTATCAAAACGGGGGTCACGTTTAGGCCTTCAAATACGACGGAGAGAAGGATCGCGATAACTGGAAAGGCGATGGTGGCGTAGCCCGCTTTGTTTGCGCCGATGCGGCCAAGCAATGTCAGATAGCTCCAAAAGGCGATGACTGATCCAAATACGGCTAGATAGAATAACGACGCCAAATAGGGGAAAGACAAATCTACCGTAAAGGTCTGACCGCGACCTAAGCAAATTAACCCTGTAAACATTGCCCCGTAAAACATCGCAAAGGCATTCGTTTCCATCACGGCGATATTACGTTTTTGCGTGAATTGAGACATCATATTCCCAAGCGACGCCAGATAGGCTCCGACCATACCGATCAAGGCGCCGATGACTGTGCTGTCGGTAAGGGATAAATCCTTAATTGATGGCCAGAACATTAGGCACAAGCCAGCCATGCCGACCACAGCGCCAAAGATAACGCGGGGGCCGGAACGCGTTCCGAAAAACAGCCGCGCGTTGAAAATGTTCATCCAGCTAACCATGGAATAGACAATCGCCATCAACGCCGATGTAATATAGCCCTGTCCGATATAAACGCAGAGATAGTTTAGGCAGAACATCAAAAACCCAAGTCCCATGAAGATCAAATGTGTTTTCAAGTCGAATTTCAAATTAAGCTTACGCGCCCAACACCATATAAAGATAACGAAAGACGCGATCGCATAGCGGTAAAACACAGAGACCTCTGCGGCAACGACACTCGCGATAACGTCCCCATTCGGGTCCATCACGGATTCAGGAATTTGAAATTCCACAGCAATCCAAGTCGAACCCCAGATAAGCACCGTCAAAAGATAAAGCGATAAATTGTTCATAGATTTGCCTTAGGAAATTTATGAGAGAATGTGAACACAAACTTGCGCAGCTTTGGTAGAGATAGAGTAATTTGGTACGCATAATGGGTAGCCCTCATCCTGAGGCGTCACAAAGTGACGGGACTCGAAGGGTTTAGGCGGGTGGCTGGAACGACTGTTCCCTCATCTAACAATCCTTCGAGTCCCGAGGCTAAAGCCTCGCCTCAGGATGAGGGATAATTTGCGAACCTATAAATTCCTGTAATCCTCGGTCTTGTACTAGAATACATAGAACTGACTTGCCGCTTTAATTGAGAGTCTTATATTGTATGTAATTTCGTCCAATGGATTACCGACATAGAATCAGTAATGACGCGTGAGGGAGAGCAGCCTTGGCGTTATCGGGTTAAGGTTGTAGAATGTAATAATGAAGATTTGTTATTTAGAACCGCTGCAATGTTGAGAGCATATATTGACGAAAGTTACATAGGCAACAAGGAGGGGATTTTATTGGGCTGCGTTGTTGCAAGTACTTTGAACTTTAGCTTTTTTGATAAAAGTTGGCGGAAAACTTTACGTGAATTTGGTGTAAACTACTATCACGGAGCAGAGCTTTATAATTATAACAAGCAATATAGAGGGTGGAATAAAAACCAAATCATCGAATTCTCTAACCGATTAGAGGAAGTCGTTGAGAGGAGGTTGAAGTTAATGTTCTCTGTGTATCTAGATGTTTCTCGTTTTAAAAATGAATACCTAAAAAGCGGCAATACAGCGAAAGAGCGGGGACAATTGGGTAGTGATTATCAATTAGTTTTTCGCTATGCGTTAATTCAGATTATGACAGAAATTGAAAATTATTTCCCGTCCTACACAGAGAAAATACAAGTATATGTTGAGGATGGTGGTGCAAGTCAAAAGGGCTTGATCGATATATTCAACCATATGAAATTTTTATCTCTTTCAAACCGTACAAACGTTCAGCTTGATAAAATTAGATTTGCAGGAAAGATGGTTCCTGGACTTCAAGCGGCAGATCTAGTTGCATACGCAGCTCAAAAATATGAAAAAAATTTGGAGAACTACGTAAATCGAACGCCTTATGAAAGCTATACTGAAGCTCAAAGAATTACTGGAAAGAAAGTTCCATTTTTTAGGCATGAAATACAAGAAGGGGATTTTTTAGCGATGAAGGAGGCGGTGCTTGAGCAGCACACCTTCTTTAAACGAATGAAGCGTTGGGAAAAGAAAAACGATGCAAGAGTTAAGTTTTAAGGCTTTTATATGGATTCTCAATCATGAGTTTTCTTCCCTTGCCAACTCACCCGCATCCCCCCACTTAGTCACTCATGAGACCTGCGCCCGAATCCGAATCTGACCAAGACAAACATGAACGCTCGCTGGCGTTTCAGCTCAAAAGCTTTGGTCGGCTTTGGCCTTATCTTTGGGGCGCAGGCGGGGTCGGGCCGAAGATACGGATTATTCTCGCGATTGCCCTGACGATATCGGGGCAATTTATTCTTGTGCTGGCGCCGTTTTTTCTTGGGCGTATGGCCGATACGGTCAAGGAGGCCGTTGAGGCGGGCAGTGCGTGGAGTGACGCGGGCATGTTTATTGTCTGGCTGACGCTGGGTTATGGCGGGCTTCGCCTGCTCTCTGTGATATTTTCCGAAGGGCGCGAGTATATTTGGGCGCCTGTGGGGCAAGCGGCGCAGCGGGCGGTGGCGACGGCGACATTTGCGCATTTGCATAAATTATCGTTGCGATACCATCTAGAGAAACGTACGGGCGGGCTCTCGCGCGTGATTGAGCGCGGCATCCGGTCGATTGATTTCCTGTTTCGGTTCTTGCTGTTTAATATCGGCCCAACCCTCCTCCAACTCGCGATTGCGGCGGGCGCATTTTGGGTGGCCTATAGCTGGGAGTTCGCCGCCGTCGCTGTGGCTGTTGTGATTGGCTATATCGTGTTTACCGTGATGACGACGGAATGGCGGCTACGGTTTCGCCGTGACATGAACAAAAAGGACACAGAGGCCAATGCCCGCGCTATCGACAGCCTGCTCAACTATGAAACGGTGAAATATTTCGGCGCGGAAGAGATGGAAATCGGGCGTTACGATACCGCGATGGCGGGATATCAAAAGGCCGCGATTCTCTCGCGGACGTCGCTGGCTACCGTTAATATCGGGCAATCGTTTCTGATGAATGTAGGGATTGTCCTCGTGATGGTCATGGCCGCGCACCACATTTTCGACGAGAGCATGACGCAGGGTTCGCTGCTGACGATTTCGTTGGTGATGATGCAAGTTTATCGCCCGCTTAATATTTTGGGCTTTGCTTACCGCGAGATAAAACAGGCGCTGACCGATATGGAGAAGATGTTCGCGCTCCTCGATTTACAGCCTGAAATCATTGACGCGGAAGACGCGAAACCCTTGACCGATGTGAAAGGTGACATTCATTTCGACCATGTTGATTTCCATTATGAGGCCGACCGCCCGATCCTGCATGACGTGTCCTTTACCGTAAAGGCGGGCGAGACGGCGGCTCTGGTGGGGCCGACGGGGGCGGGGAAATCGACGGTCTCTCGCATTCTGTTTCGGTTTTATGATATCGCGTCGGGGGCCGTTACGATTGACGGGCAGAGCCTCTCGGCCCTCACCCAGAAATCCGTGCGCGCCGCCATTGGCATCGTCCCCCAAGATACCGTCCTGTTTAATGACACCATCGGTTACAACATCGCCTATGCCAAAGAGGGCGCGACCCGTGCCGAGATCGAAGCCGCCGCCCGCGCCGCGCAAATCCATGATTTTATCATGGGTCTGCCGAAGGGATATGACACGATGGTCGGCGAACGGGGCCTAAAGCTCTCGGGCGGGGAGAAACAACGCGTGGCGATAGCGCGGACGCTCCTGAAAGACCCGCCGATCTTGTTCCTCGACGAGGCGACATCGGCGCTGGATAACGCCACAGAGCGCGACATCCAAGGCGCGCTCGACGCAGCGGCGGCTAACCGCACCACGCTGATCATCGCGCACCGCCTCACCACCGTGACGGGGGCGGATAAGATCATCGTCCTAGACGAAGGCCGCGTCGTCGAAACAGGCCGCCACGAAGAACTCCTCGCCAAAGGCGGATTATACGCGCAGCTCTGGGAGCAGCAGGAAGTGGTGGAGGTTTAGGTTTCTAACCCTCTGGACTCGCGCCTTCGGTGAGATACCACGGCGGTTCCCCGTAATCGGGCGCGGGTTTTCCGAAAAATTGGATGAGCGCATCTAGGGCGGCGCCGTGATAGATTGTGGCATGGGTGTCTGTATCGCGGCGGTCGACGTAGATTATGTTTAGATTTTCTGGCGCGTGCATATTGATCGCGGCTAGCACTTTGTCGAGGCCCGCTTGCATCGTGCCGCCCTCATCCGCCATTGTGAAATAGAGATTGCGCGGCGTGTGATCATGTGTAGCCAAAAGCGCTGGGGCCTCTTTGGCGAGTTTTTGATCGTCTAGCCAGAGGCTCGGGCTAATGGAGATGTAATCGGTAAAACCATCTGGATGGCGCAGAAACTCTCGGGCCACATAAAACCCTGCGAGGGATTCGCCCATGAGGGTTTTGCGCGAATTGACGGGATATTTTCCCTCCACAAAAGGGACGACCTCTAGGGTGATGTAGTTGTGAAAATCATCCGCGCCTCCAGACTCGGGATTATCCTCTGTGCCGTTCCACGAGAGGTAACGTGGGTCTGTCATTTTTGGCGTGAGTTGGTAATAGCGATTGCTCGTGCGAATGCCGACAACAATAGGCGCATCAAAACGATTACTAATCGAAGCGAGCTGCGCCAGCCCGGCAATATGCTGAAAATCCTGATCTACCCCGCCGTCTAAGACATAGAGAACAGGGTGAGTTTTCTCATCCTTACCCATCTTTGGTGGCGTCCAAATATTGACAATGTGGGTTTCGCCTGTGTGCTTTGATGTGATTTTAACGCTCTCCCCAATGTTTATGGGTGAAAGGGCCGAAATGCCAAAAGACAATAGTGTTTTAGAGGGTTTTTTTTGTGGGTCGTTGTGCGCGCAAGACACGAGTAAAGCATGAGCTAAGCTAGCCGTTAAGAGTAAACGTAACATCAAACCTCCGCGACCTTAACCAAGGCACCTTCCATTGCCTTAATATTATGTTCCTCACTGGCGATGCCGAGCTCGAGGGCGATGAGTTTGCCTTTTTGATTTAGGGTTAACTCGCGATCGTCGTAGAAACGTGTTTTGATGCGGTGGTAGGTTTGGAGGCGGTTTTGGTGTTGCTCTAGGCGCAGGGAGATTTGCTCTTTGAAGGCGTCAATATCAATGCCGTCCAGCGCATAGAATTTCACCCAGAGCTCGTCTTTGAACGAGGGTTGTTTCGGCGGTTTTGATGACCATGTTTTCAGGGCTGCGCGGCCGTCGTCTGTGATGGTGTGGACGATGCGGTTGGGCTTGCCTTGTTGCGCGATCTCTTGGCTCTCGACATAGCCTTTGGTTCGCAAAGATCCCAACTCGCGGTAGATTTGTTGGTGCGAGGCGCGCCAGAAAAACCCGATAGAGGCATCAAAGTTCTTGGCGAGGTCATAGCCGCTCATGGGGCGCTCGGTCAGGCAGACAAGAATGACTTCGGATAATGCCATATTGGCCCCCTAATGTTCACGGCGTTGCGTGTTCAATTTTTGGCCCCTTGCGTAGGAGCATATGCATATATATGCATATCAGACGAAATGCGCAAATAAAGAGACGAGATCGATGAGCACACAAATTTTACCAGGCAGCGGGACATTAAAAGGCAAAACGATTTTCATGTCGGGCGGATCGCGCGGCATTGGCCTAGAGATCGCCAAGGTCTGCGCCGCCGATGGGGCGAATGTGTGTATCGCCGCCAAAACGGCAGAGCCGCATCCGAAACTGCCTGGTACAATCTATACGGCGGCCGCCGAGATCGAAGCGGCGGGCGGAAACGCCCTCGCAGTTATTACGGATATTCGCTACGAGGTGAATGTGCAGAACTCTGTGGATGAGTGTGTGGATAAGTTTGGCGGCATTGATATTTGCATCAATAACGCCAGCGCCATTGCCCTAACGCCGACCGCTGCGACGAGCATGAAGCGATATGATTTGATGAACCAAGTCAATGCGCGCGGGACGTTCCTTCTCTCCAAAACCTGCTTGCCGCATTTGAAGAAATCTTCGAACGGGCACATCATGAACCTCGCCCCTCCGCTCGATATGTCGCCGAAATGGTTTAAGAACCACACGGCCTATACGATGGCGAAATATGGCATGAGCTTTTGCACGCTGGGGATGGCCGAAGAATTTCGCCGTGACGGCATTGCGGTCAACTCGCTCTGGCCGATGACGTCGATTGATACGGCGGCGGTGCGTAATGTGATCGGCGGAGATAGCCTCGCGAAGATGAGCCGCCTGCCGCAGATCATGGCGGATGCGGCCTATCAAGTGCTGATTAAGGACGCGAAAAAATTTACAGGGCAGTTCGTGATTGATGAATTTATCCTCGCCGAGACGGGCACAACGGATTTCGATCAATATAGCCACGAAGGTTATGATGGCCCGATCATGGCGGATTTCTTTGTCCCAACGGAATGGGTGGAACGGTCGAAATCGAATGTTATTCCCGCACCTGGATACGAATAGGATATAGACGATGATGTTAAACGCCCTCGACCCGACGCCTGAACAGATCAAAGCCTTCCTCGTCCATAAAGGCGCGGATCAACCTGTCTATATGCTGAACCTTTTGAAGTTTAAGGTGCGCGCGACCTATAAAGACGGCGAAGATGTGTCGGGCCGCGAAGCGTATAGCCGTTATGCCAAAGCCTTTGGCGAGATGGTACGCGCGAGCGGGCATGAGGCGTCAGAGACGACATTCGGAGGGAGCATGAATGCGGTATTGATTGGCGATGCCAATGGCGGCGACGCATCCAAACCTGATTGGGACGCGGTGGCATTGGTGAAATACCCCAACGCCAAGACTATGTTCGAAATGGTCAGCAGCGACGAGTACCGCAAAATTCACTACCACAGACGGGCGGGCCTCGAAGGTCAGCTCTTAATTTCTTGTGACGACGGAGGCGTGTTTTAGATGAAACGTTTATTAGTAAACCGAAATGATTTTAGCGAAACGGCGCTGGTCGAGAGCGATATGGCTGCATTGGCAGATGGCCATATCCGCGTCTCTGTTGGGCCGTTTGCGCTTACTGCGAATAATATCACCTATATGGTGACGGGGGATCAAATCGGTTATTGGCAATATTTTGAACCTAAAGCCTATGACCTGATGCCAGAAGGCGACGAAGGGAAAAATTGGGGCTGTATGCCTGTGTGGGGTTATGGCCAAGTGAGCCAGAGTAAATGCAGCGGCGTTGAAGTTGGCACGAAGATTTACGGATTTCTGCCTGTGACGGACGCGATTGATATGCTCCCTGTCAAGCTCTCGCCGAGCGGGTTCATTGACGGTGCGGCGCACCGCAAAGAAGGCCACCCTGTGTATAACACCTATAGCCTGACTGCGGCGGACCCGTCATTTGGCGCGAATGAAGACCTACAGCCCGTGCTGCGTCCCTTGTTCACGACAAGTTTTTTAATCGATGATTTCTTGGACCGCGAAGAATTTTTCGGCGCGGAGCAAATTCTGATGCTGTCTGCGTCTTCGAAAACGGCGCTTGGTACGGCCTATTGCCTGTCTGCGCGCGGCGACAGAAAGGTTACGGGTCTGACGTCTTCAGGGAATGTGGATTTCGTTAAAGGCACAGGGTTTTACGGCGATGTGTATAGCTATGATAATATCGCCGATATGGATGCTAGCGTTAAAACTGCTATCGTCGATATGGCAGGGAATGGCGAAGTGACCACGGCCCTTTATGAGCATTTCGGCGAAAACATTGTCTATAATTGCATGGTCGGGAAATCCCATTGGGAAGGTAAGCCGCCTAAACGCCCCACCGCAGGTGCGCCACCCGTTATGTTTTTCGCGCCTGACCAAGCCAAGCAGCGCTTTGCGGATTGGGGTGCAGAGGGTTTTGCGAAAAAACTCGGTGCGCGGTGGATGCCGTTTTGCGCGAGTGCCGCCGATTGGATGAATCTCAGCCATGAAAAAGGGCATGCGCCGTTCATGACCGCTTATGATGATTTCCTGGCTGGCCGTGCTAAGCCTGCCGACGGTAAACTTTTCTCTCTTTAATCTGGAGTCCGCTATGTCCCACGAATGTTTTGACGTCTCGATAGAGAATGATATCGCCCATATCGTCATGAGCCGCCCTGAAAAGCGTAATGCGATGAACGCGGCTTTCTGGGTAGAGCTGCCTGAGATCGTACGCGATATTGATGAAAACTCTAAAGCTCGAGTTATTGTGATTAGCTCTACGGGCCCAGTGTTTTCGGCGGGGATTGATCTGGCGATGTTTGGCGGGGATATTAACGGCCCCGGCGATAAAAATGCGCCTACACATGGCGCGGCCTTTTACCAAACGGTGAAGCGCCTTCAGGATACGTTTACGTCACTCGAGGAGTGCCGTATCCCTGTTTTGGTCGCCATTCAAGGTGGATGTTATGGCGGCGGGGTTGATTTGATCACGGCTTGCGACATGCGTTATGGCACGAAAGACAGCTTCATTACGATTTACGAGATTAATGTCGGTATGACAGCAGATGTTGGGACGTTTCCGCGTATCCTAAACCACCTCCCCGAAGGCGTGGTGCGGGAGCTATCCTATACAGGCCGTAAAATGCATTCGGCGGAATGCGAAAAGCACGGTCTTTATAATCATGTCTATGACACCCATGAGGAAATGATGGACGCCGTAATGGGCATTGCCAAAGAGATCGCTTCAAAACCACCGCTCGCCGTTTATGGCTGCAAGCGCGCGATTACCTATGGCCGAGATCACAGCACGGCCGACGCGCTAGAGCATATCGCGATTTGGAATATGTCTATGCTGATCCCATCCGAGATGATGGAATCAATGGGCGCAATGGCGAAAAAGCGTGACGGTAATTTCGCGGATTTACCGAAGATTAATAAGGGTTAAGAGTAAATTTTAAAAATCTGACTTTGGTACATGTATGGATGAGATGATTATTAAGTTATACTCTGAGTACATCAAGCTAGGAGATAAATTTTATCTGCTTAACGACACATGGTCTAAACTTAGTGTGGAAAAGAACATACCATTGAGCGAAACTTTGGATCAATTTTTTACTCGTTTGGCATTGATGTACAATAAGGGCCAAATTAACTACGAATTTGGTGATATTTGTGTGAACGAAGCATATGGAGAATGGATCTTTCAGGATCGAAGTCTCAAAGAGTTAGTAGAGTTTCCTCCAAAATTTTGGCAAGTGTATTTGGCTTTTGACGATGGTGAATGGCATCGTAAAGAGGATGGATCTGATGATCCTGTAGCTAAATACACCGACCCTCAAATTCGAGATTTTTTGCGAGAGTATAACATTGTGAATTAATGTTTGCTTTGAACGACACTGTAAAACTTTTTGTAAAAACATTTGGCGCTAATGAACGGCGCTACCCCAGTAATTATAGGCGAGGACACGCGGCCCGGGGATATACATTTCCTCTAAGCTCTCAATCGTTAGACCCGCCTCTTTAAACAGAGCTGGAATATCACGTCCGCTGTGACAGCCGCCGGCGATTTTTTTCCAAAACGGATCAATGCGTGCCTGCCATTTCGCGACTTTGGCGTCGGGCGCTTTGCCGTGCTCCGTAAATAATATCTTCCCGCCAGGTTTTAAGATGCGCGCCATTTCGTGCAGTGCTTTGATGGGATCGGGAATAGTACAAAGCGAATAGGTTACGACGACCGTATCGGCTGTTTTACTGTCCATCGGAATATTTTCACCTGACAGGCCCATACGCTCTATTTCGATGTCGCATTTCGCGCGGTTTTTGGCGCTGCGTTTCCAAATGTGATCGTCTGGGTCAACGCCGATAATTTTATCGACTTTGGTCGCGTCGTAATGCGGAAGATTCAATCCTGACCCGATGCCGATTTCCAGTACAGTGCCCACGGCGTGCGGAACGACTTTGGCGCGCTGTTTTGTAATAGGCCCAATAGAACAGCTCTTATCAAGGCAGCAGGGCAGAATATATTTACTGTAAAATCCCATCATCATCCCCTTATGCCGATTGTATGGTTGATTAGTTTCCCAATCACGGGGTAGAGCATAGCAAATGACCGAGATAAAACCCATCGCTTTTTATTTGCCGCAATTTTATGCGACGGATTATAATAGTAAGTGGTGGGGCGAGGGCTATACGGAGTGGACCGCCGCGAAAAAAGCGGCGCCTTTGTTTGATGGGCATCATCAACCGCAGCTTCCTTTGCCGGCGGATCAAGGCGGGCTTGGGTTTCATAACCAAACGGATGTAGAGGCGCTGCGGGCGCAGATAGAGCTTGCGAAAGCTTACGGCCTTTATGGGTTTTGCCATTATTATTACTGGTTTGGCGGTAAGCGTGTTTTGGAACGCCCGACGGACATCATGCTCGAGAATACCGATTTGGACATGCCATTTTGCCTATGCTGGGCGAATGAAAACTGGAGCAGGCGTTGGGATGGGGCGGATAAAGATATCTTGATCGCGCAGGATTATGACCCAGAAACTTATGATCAATTTGCCAAAGATCTTGCGCCCTATTTTTCCGATAAGCGCTATATTACAATTAATGGCAAGGCGCTCTTTGTGATCTATCGCCCAGATGAAATCCCAGAACTGACGCGCCTTGTGGATGCGGTGAAAATTCAGGCTAAAGCGTGCGGTTATGATGACGCGATTGTTTTGGGCGCGGAGACATTTGTCGTTCCGGGCGAGCAGAGTGATCCGCGTGAGGTGGGGCTTGACGGCGGAGTGGAGTTCCCGCCGCACGGGGTAAGCGCGCCAATCATGCATTTGCATAAACGGTCCGCGCATCAATCCGAAGACTTTGGCGGTATCGTTTATGATGCTTACGGGGCCTATATAAATGCACTGCGCCGCCCGCAGCCTGCTTACCCACTTATACGCAGCGTCTTTCCCGCTTGGGATAATACGGCGCGGCGAGGATTGGCAGCGACCGTGTTTGCAGGTAGCCAGCCGAAATTATTCGAACATTGGCTCTCTGCAATGACAAATGCACCCAAGACATTTGAAAGCGGCGATAAATATGTGTTTATCAATGCGTGGAATGAATGGGCGGAAGGCGCGCATTTGGAGCCGGATACGGTTTACGGTGCGGCTTATCTAGAAGCGCTTTCGCGGGTTGTTCGCGGGGAGACGCGCTTAAAACATACCTTTGACTGGAGCCAGTGTTTAGCAAATCAGATTGATGTTTATGAAGATAAAGCGAGCGGAGATTTAGGCCTTGCTGCGGGGCAAGACGATTTGCGAGCGCGCTTAAGCGAGCATAAAGGTCAAGCAGATATTCCGCCGTTCCTCTTGGAAGGCCAAGGCCTGCGGGCGTTGATTGAGAATATCAAAAAAGCCAGTAATTGGCATGAAACTAAAACAGCGGTCTTTTTGACGCTTTATCATGAGCGCCCAAAGACAATGTTTCAAAAACTCACAACACGCTTAATTGGTATCGTTCGCAAGGGATAGCTTAGCTGGTCTCGTCGAGAACTTTCTGCAAATAATGCCCATATCCGCTTTTCTTTAGCGGCTCGGCCAGAGCTTCGAGCTGTGCGTGATCGATCCAGCCATTACGAAAGGCTGTCACTTCGGGGCAACATATGCGCTGGCCTTGGCGTTCTTCAATGACGCTTACGAATTGCGCGGCTTGCAGTAAAGAGCGGTGCGTTCCCGTATCAAGCCATGTTGTGCCTTCGCCTAATATTTCAACGCGTAGATCACCATGGTCGAGATAGACCTGATTTAGTGCCGTGATTTCAAGTTCTCCGCGCGCCGATGGTTTGATGTGTTTGGCAAATTCACTGGCGCGATTATCGTAAAAATATAGGCCTGTGACCGCGTAATTTGAATCTGGGTTTTCAGGTTTCTCGACTAAGGAAATAGCATTCATTTTGTTATCAAAGCCAACAACGCCATAATCAGACGGATTTTTTACATGATAGCCAAAGACGCTTGCACCTGTTGTGTGTTCGGCGGCTTGTTTTACGCTTGCGGTAAAAGCCGAGCCAAAAAAGAGATTGTCTCCCAAAATTAGCGCGCTTGGGGCTCCGGCTAAAAAATCTTCGGCGATGATGAGAGCTTGCGCGAGGCCATCGGGAGAGGGCTGTACGGCATATTCAATATTCATTCCCCATCGGTTTCCATCACCTAATAGGTGTTGAAAAGCTGGATTATCGTGCGGGGTTGTGATGATAAGAACGTCTTGTAAGCCAGCGTCCATTAAAACACTTAGCGGGTAATAAATCATAGGTTTATCGTAAACGGGCATTAGCTGTTTTGAAACAGAGATGGTGCTGGGGTGGAGGCGTGTTCCGCTGCCGCCCGCAAGTATGATGCCTTTACGTTTCATGATTATTTTGTGCCCCTACCCATTCTTTATATGCTTCTTCTAAGCCGTCTTTCCAATGGGGTAAAGGATAGAGGGTGTCTTCGAACCGGCTTATGTTTAGCACAGAATATGGCGGGCGTGCGGCCGGCGTGGGGTAATCGGTTGATGGAATATCGCTAACGGTGGTTGTTTTGTCGGCTCTCGTAAAGATAGCCCGAGAAAAGTCTGCCCAACTTATCGGCTCGCCGGAGCCGCTGACGTGATAGAGGCCTCTAAATGAAGAGTTTTGTGGGTGCTTGGTCAACTTTCTAGCGACTTCGATACAGGCAGTTGCCAGGTGACCCGCATAGGTCGGGCGGCCAATTTGATCGGCCACTACCGTTAGAGCGTCGCGCGTTTGAGCAAGCTTGAGCATTGTAGTGAAAAAATTTTTCCCTGTCCCGTCAAAAACCCAAGAGGTTCGGAGGATTGCGGCGTTATCATAGGCGGCTAAAACGTATTTCTCCCCAGCAGCCTTTGAGGCGCCGTAAACACTTTGCGGAGCGAGAGCATCACCTGTTTTATATGGAGATGTTCCGTGGCCTTGGAATACGTAATCGGTTGAAACATGCACAAGCGGGATACCGCGCACTTTGCAGGCTTTGGCAATGGCTTCGGGCGCGAAGGCGTTCACGGCAAAAGCTGTGTCTTGATCTGTTTCGGCGGCGTCTACGGCGGTATAGGCGGCGGCAATGATGAGAGCGTCGCAATCTGGAATGTTTTTTACAAAATCATATATATCATTGGGGTTGCCAGAGAGATCACAATCTTGCCGGCTATAAAGTTGTGCGTCTTCATGCCTTGCAGCGATTGCGCGAGCGAGTTGCCCCATTTTTCCAATAACAGCGAGGCGCATGCTTAGGCGGTTTTGCCTTGGCGACCGCCAAATTGGCCCGCCTTTACGAGAGGGCGCCACCAGCTTTCATTTTCGAGATACCATGTTAGTGTCGCGCGAAAGCCATCATTCCATTCAATTTTAGGTTCCCAACCAAGTTCGGTTTTAATTTTATTGGCATTGATGGCGTAGCGGCGGTCATGGCCGGGGCGGTCCGTGACGAATGTGATAAGGCTGGCGTGGTCAAAGCCGTCGCCGCTATGTTCATCGACAAGACTGCAGATTGTTTTTACAAGCTCTAGGTTTGTACGCTCATTATTACCGCCAATATTATATGTCTCGCCTAGCGCGCCCTTTTGCAAAACACAAAGCAAGGCATCCGCGTGATCATCAACATAGAGCCAGTCGCGCACATTATCACCTGCGCCGTAAACGGGGATGGCTTCTTTGTGGAGGGCTTTGAGGATCACCACAGGAATAAGTTTTTCAGGGAATTGATAAGGGCCGTAATTGTTCGAGCAATTTGTTATAACAACAGGCAAACCGAAGGTGCGCGACCAAGCTCTAACAAGGTGATCAGACGCTGCTTTTGAGGCTGAGTAGGGTGAACTTGGGTCGTAGGGCGTAGTTTCTTCAAAGGCTGGATCATTTAGGCTTAGGTCACCATAGACTTCATCGGTTGAGACATGATGGAAGCGAAAGGCGTTTTTGCGCTCGTCTTCTAGGTTTGTCCAATGATCCCTCGCCGCTTGGAGCATGTTAAATGTGCCGATGACATTGGTTTGAATAAAGGCGCCTGGGCCATCAATAGAGCGGTCAACATGGCTCTCGGCGGCAAGGTGCATGACGGCATCGGGCGCATGTGTTTTAAAGACATTTTGCACGGCTGCGAGATCGCAAATATCTACCTTTTCAAAGGCATATTGCGCAGTTTCGGAAACTTGGGCGATATTTTTAGAATTCGCAGCATAGGTCATGCAATCGACATTGACGATATCATGACCGGCTTTGATGGCTTGCCGTATGACAGCAGAGCCAATAAACCCGGCTCCACCCGTTACGAGTATTTTCATGCCGTGCCTTCCAAGTTTATTGGGCCGCTTTATTATATTGGAACGGACTTTCAAATGTATCAAAAGTTGGGGCTACTTTATCTTTATTGGATAAAACAGCAAGGCCCGCGTCAAAGCCCCAATCAATGCCTATGGTGGGATCATTCCATGCAATGTTTCCATCGCATTCTGGGGCGTAATAATCTGTGCATTTATATTGTACTTCGGTATCGGTCTCTAAGGTAGCAAAGCCGTGCAGAAAACCTTCAGGCACCCAAAGCTGGGTCCCGTTTTCAGCAGATAAAACTTCGCTGACCCATTGGCCATATGTAGGAGAGCCGCGCCGTATATCGACGGCGACATCAAGGATTGATCCGCGCGGACAGCGAACCAGTTTTCCCTGCGCGTGAGGTGGGCTTTGGTAATGCAAACCCCGTACAGTGTATACCGGCGCAGAAAAGCTATGATTGTCTTGAACGAAGCTTATGTTTTTATTCACTTTTTCATTAAATGTAGAGGTTTTGAAGGTTTCAGAAAACCAGCCTCGATCGTCGCCAAAACGGCGCGTTTGCACGCGTATTACGTCAGCTATTTTTAAAGAGGTAAATTGCATAGCGCGGGGATAGGCGTCTGGACAAACTGGGTCAAGCGAGTTTTCTTTTGACGCTAGATCTGTCTTAGATATGCACGTAAAATTTTATATTATGTTTTGATGCCCCATTGCTTGGCGTGAAAATCCCAAGCCGTTTTTATAATGTTTTCAAGTGAGGAATGCTGTGCTGTAAACTCTAAAACCTCTTTGGCTTTTTGCACATCTGCATAGAGGCGGGTAACATCGCCTTCACGGCGGGGCGCGACATCATAAGGCACTTTGCGGCCTGTAACGCGCTCTATGGTATTTATAATATCAAGAACGCTGCTGCCTTGCCCGGTTCCAAGGTTGAGTTTTAGAGCGCTTTCTTCATCAAGTTTTTTCAAAGCCAACATATGTGCATTGGCTAAATCTTGGACATGAATATAATCGCGCAAGGGGGTTCCGTCGGGCGTGTCGTAATCGGTTCCGAAAAGTTTAAGAGGGTTTCCCTTACCTGCAGCGGCTTTAAGCGCGTTTGGAATAAGATGCGTTTCTGGGTCGTGCTGTTCACCAATTTCGCCGTCAAGGTCTGCGCCTGCGGCGTTAAAATAACGCAAAGCCGCAAACCGAAGTCCATGCGCCTTATGATAGCTATCAAGCAGGCCTTCGGAGGTATATTTGGTGCGCGCATAGACGCTTACGGGGTGTTGGGGTTCATCTTCTGAAAGCGGCATATTTTGTGTTTCGCCATATGTCGCGCAAGTCGATGAAAAAACAATTTTCGGAACGCCAAAGCTTTTCATTGTATTCAAGAGCGTAAGCGTGCCGACGACATTGTTATCATAAAATTCAAATGGATTGCTTTCGCCCTCCCCGACTTCGATGCGGGCGGCGAAATGAATAACCGCTTCTGGCGCGTAGGTCTTAAAGGCACGTTCTAGATCCAGCACATTTCGGACATCCCCTTTTACAAGCGGCCCCCATTTTACGGATGTAACGTGCCCCGCGGAGAGATTATCAAAAGTGACAGGGTGATAGCCGGCTTTAAATAATGTTTTGCACATATGTGAGCCAATATAACCCGCACCTCCGGTAACTAAAATGATGGGTTTGGGGCTTTTTTCGGTCATTCGCGTTTTTCTACATTTAATGAGGCATCAAGAGAAAATTGACCTCTGTCATATGGCGACATTTCTGTTCCGTCCATAACGCGGATAGCGAGAAGGTCCATAACGCGGTGTAAGAATGTAAATTCGCCTTCAACATTGGCCATAAGGCCAGCTGTGATAAAATATGTTCCCGGAAGAAAACGGCAGATGAAGTCAAAGTGCACATCAAGCGTATCGCCTGTTTTTGCAGATTTAATAAGCTGCTTTTCGCCGCGCATATTATTTGCACCTGCTAAATTTACGCCAGTAATAGATTTAAACATCATACCGAATAGGAGCTTATGCACGGGCTTTTTGAAATCAACGCTATAGTTAAAGCGATATTGACGTCCAGATGCGAGGTGATTGACAGTTTCCCCATCCGCATTTGTGATATGGGCGTTGTAAATTGTGGCACCTTTGGTTTCAAGTTTTATGGCAGACTTTGAAACAAGTCCTGGGTCAAACCAACTTGGGTCTGGTTTGCGTAATTCTGTTTGTGTCGTTACTTGGGGTGTAACGGTGTCGATTGTGCAGTTTTCGTCTTCCTTTGCCTCGGCAGCGTCGTTTGCTAAGACCATGTTTTTAATTTGTTCCCGAACAGGAACGGCTGCATTTCCACTCAAGTTTACGAGGCGTTGGTATTGGCCCACCACCGTTTTGGGAGTCCCTTTGAGAAGGCACTCTCCTTTATCTAGTAAAATAGCCCGATCACAAAGCTGTACTATGCTTTGAGCGCTATGAGATACAAAAAGAACGGTTGCGCCACTGGATTGGATGTCTTCTATGCGCGCGAAGCATTTACGTTGGAAGGCTTCGTCTCCGACTGACAAGGCTTCGTCGATGATTAAGATATCTGGATCAGAGTTAATGGCGACGGCAAAAGCAAGCCGCACATACATGCCTGAAGAGTAGGTTTTTGTGGGTTGCTCAATAAAAGCGCCAATATCTGCAAATTTTGTAATGGCGTCAAAACGCTCATCGATTTCGGCGCGGGACATGCCAATGATAGCACCGTTCATGTAGACGTTTTCTCGACCCGTAAATTCTGGATTAAAGCCTGCGCCAAGCTCAAGCAACGCGGCAATACGGCCCTTTACTTCAACCTCACCGGTGGTGGGCTGTAGGGTTCCGCAGATCATTTGTAATAATGTGGATTTTCCAGACCCGTTTCGCCCAACGATACCAACCGTTTCGCCGCGTTTTATCTCCAGCGAAATATCGGAAACAGCGACAAATGTATCATAATAATTCGGAGCTTTTTTCGTAATGAGACGCTTTAGGCGCGGTACGACCATTTGTTTCAAACGATCTTCGGGCCGTTTATACATTAGGTAATGTTTAGAGAGGTCTTGTGCGCGTATCGCGACGTTTTGAGTGTTTTCAGCGGGGTTGGATTTAGAGGACATCGGCAAAGCCTTTGCGTGTCTTCTGGAAGAAGGCGAACCCAAGGCAACAAACGGCCATAGATATTAGCGTGTAGAGTCCAAGTTGCGACCAATCAGGCATTTCACCAAATATCGCGACGTCACGTGTTTGGTTTATGGGTACAACAATAGGATTATAGACAATATAGGGCGCAATCCATTCGGGTAGTAAACTTGGTGGATAAAAAATGGGGGCCAGGAACATCATGGCCGTGATGAAAGTTCCTATAAATTGCCCGATATCTCGCAAATAAACACCTAAAGCGGCAAGGAACCAGCCCAAGCCGAGCATTAATGTACAAAACGGTACTAAAATTACAGGTAACCACAATGCTGTGATCGGTATATTCCCGAAAACTTGATACACAAAAAAGAACAAAATAATGAAACTGATAAAGCCATGAAACAAAGCGGAACCAAGTGCAACGGGAACGAGAACTTCTAGTGGGAAAACAACTTTTTTTACGTAATTTGTGTTGGCTATGATTAAAATGGGGGCTCGGGTAAGCATATCGGCAAAGATCTGAAAAACGGTTAATCCAGCAAAAAGTATAATAGCAAACTCTGCCGTAGAGGCTTCACTGCCACTGCTCCAGCGGGCTTCCATGACCGTGCCGAAAACGAATGTGTATACACCTAAAAGAATTAGAGGCGTAATGAAGGACCAAAAAATACCGAGTAACGAACCGCGATAACGTTCATTAATATCGCGCTTAATCATTTGCGGGATGAGCTCGCGGTAACGGGCAAATTTACTTTGTGTCACCATTGTTATTCCGCAACGTGTTTAAGCGGTAAGCCAAATTGTTGGCGTAACTCTTCGGCGTAGGCACGGGCCTTTGCGGATAGATTTCCAGATACTTTGGCCTGCTGTGCCGCATAGGCTTGCATGCGGGTGATTTCATCAAGTTCGTTTTGTGAAAACTTTTGCAGGGTTACGCTATGATCATGACGGCGGTGATAATTTAGCGCTTTGGGCGTAAAGGCGATATCCCCGTCCTTGAGCAAATTAACATAAACACTCCAATCACCAGCGACGCGGAAGCTTTTTACGTGCTCCATATGCGTTCTTAAGACGTGCAGAAGAGGCTTACGTTTGAAAACGACGCCGCTGACATTTGGAATTGTGTTTTTCACGCTAAGCGCTTGGGCGATTTCGTCTTGGCCTTTGGCCGTATAAGGTTTGCGCCAACGACTAGCTGAGACGTCATGTGTGTAATCCAAATAGGTGTCGCACAGAATATCGCCGTTTTCGGCCATTTGCTTAGATTGGCTATAGCTCATCACGACATTTTCGCCGCTAAAGCCCGCCATGACAGATTTTAAGAAATCTGGTGCGGCCAAATCATCAGCCTCAGCGATCCAAACATATTCACTCCTGGCGGCTTCGACGCCTTTTAGCCATTGCAAAAATACCGAGCCACTATTGCTACCATCGGCAATGAGCTTAGTCGGAAGGTTTAAACCTGACATAATTTGGTCAATGACATTGAGGCTATCGTCACTGGAGCCGTCATCAAGAATGATAAGCTCGCGCACGGGCAGAGACTGTTCTGTAATGCTGGCGACCCGTTCTGGCATAAAATGCGCATAATTATAATTGGGCACAATGGCGCTCACCTGTGCTGGCGGCAATCCCGCTAGTCCCAGCAGGTCATGAACATAACTTTTAAAGGAGACATCGGGTCTTGCGCGGAACATTTGCGCGATTTGGGTTCTTTGGCGGGGCCCTGCGGTTAGGAGCGCGCGCTGCGTGGCGGCAACAAGTGCTTCGGCATCATTAAGTGGAACGAGTGCGCCTTTATGCTGGGTGATTAATTCAGTTGTGCCTGTGGCGCCTTCAAACCCGACGGTAACGAGACCGACATCGAGAGCTTCGAGGACAGTGGATGGATAGGGATCTTCGCGTGATGTCAGCAAAAACACATCTGCACCTGCGTAATATATATCTGTATCCTGCACGCGGCCCGGCAAGAGCAATGCGCCGCGTTCAATTAGGGCGTCAACTTTTGTTTGGAGCATTTCCATAAAGGCCATATCATGATGGCCGAGCCAAACAGAGACGACATTCGGCTGGGCGGCGTTAAGGGCTTCGGCAGCGTCTAAGAAGAGATCAAACCCTTTGCGGTGATCGGCATATCCGACGCCGAGCATGATACGGGCGCTTTTATTGAGCCCTAAATGTTGGCGTAATTGCGTTTGAGCCGTTTTGCGGTCTTGGGCGCTGCGGAAACGGTTGATTTTATAGGCGCCTTGAGAGCGTAAAACTTCTTTATCGCCCAATGGGCCCGTAAAGCCTTTGAAACTATTGGCGACAAGCGGTGCGGGGAAGACGATTTTATCGGCATGTGCGCAAATGGCGTCGGCATGTTGTTCAAGGCCATTATCGCGGATGACGTCTTTAAGTTCGTGAATAAGGCTAATGACATGAAATCCGCATTTTTTAAGCGTGGCAGCGTAAAGGCCGCTAACGGTTGTGTTGCAAATAGCCGTGTTTGCGCCGCTTAGGAAAAGTTGTTTTGCTAATGCTTTTGCGGCGTCACCTGCGGGGTCTAAGCCTGCGAGCTTGTGAACGACGGCATAATTGGAAAATTCATCAAATAATGACCCATCCCCCAAAACAATAAGATCAATATGATAACCAAAGTCTTCTTTGAGGGTACGGGCCATGTTCAGCGTTAAAAATTGTGCCCCATGCGGGTAGGCATCGTGTGAGACAAGTACAATTCGTCGTTCTGTTTGAGCGCCCGCTTCGATTAAGGCTTGGCGTGTTGCGTTTAAATACGCATAGCCATGCGCCGCATCTGGTTCCAAATGCGCACCTTCGGCCCATTCATTCCATGCGTTTACAAAAATTAGACGGTCTTCGATATTATCTATACGAGAGCAGCTATCTGCGATGGCGTTGGAGAGCCAATGTTTATAGCGTGCGGGAGTCGAATTAGCGAAAACTGTACCATTCTGTTTACGGCGTGCGGTGTTATCCCAAGAGGGGCATACTGTGCGGAAAAGAGGGTAATCAGGCTGTGCGTAATTATCACTGCGTTGTGGGAATATATCCCAATCATAAACTATGCCTGTAAAGTCTTCAGAGAGAGGGGTGACTTGGTCGGTTATATTTGGCGGGGCAGCATTATTTGGCGGAAATTCTACGGCGCCGTCAAACCCATATTCTCGTGGGTCATTGTCTTCAAAAGATTGGGTGTAGGCGATATATATTTCACCAACGCCATTTTCACGGCACCATTTACGCCAGCGTTTTGCTGTCGCGTTGGCGTCGGGTAATTCTATCGGGCGATAGACCATCAATAGAGGTTTGCCATTTACCTTGCGATAGCGCGGATCCGTTAAATATTTAGAAATATAAGAAATAAACGCGATGTCGTCTTCTGCGGAATGATCTTGGGCGATAAGGATTTCACTATCAAGGCCGTCCCAGCGGCGACTCCAGTTTTCATTCGCCCAACACAGGCAAAATGGAATATCAAGATTTTCATTTTCAAGGAGCGCAAGCAGTGGACTTTCCAACAAACGCTTTCCTGCGAACCAATAAAAGTAAAAACAAAAACCTTCAATGCCGTAGAGTTTCGCTAGCTCGATTTGTTTTGGCATAATGCTTGGGTCAGTTAGGTCATAATAACCAAGACCTGCTTTGGGGTCTGGAACATGGGGTTGGTGGTGGCCGTCATAAAGTGGTGACGCGGGACGCACATTCATCCATTCTGTGAAACCGTCTCCCCACCATTCGCTATTTTCTGGAATGGCATGGAATTGCGGTAAATAAAAAGCAAAAAGTTTTGCGGGTGTGTTGCTTAGTGGGGCCGCCTCTACCTTGGGGGAATAGACAATTTCTCTGTCTGTTATTAGTGCACGTGAGTCGGGTGTTGTTTGTGCGGTGTTTGTGTTTAATTTTACTATGGTTTCATTTTTAGTTTCGAACGTATCAATGGGTGATGGTTTGCGTAATGTATTTATAGCTTTTCGTAACGGCGCGGATAATTTCCAAGACGAACTATTGAGTATATCATTAAGGGCCCTGCGTAGGGTTTTGTTCTCTGCCTGACTATCGGCAAGAGCGAGTTGACGGTCTTCGAGTTGTGTCGCGAGGTTTTCTGCCTGTGTGAGCGCATCGGTAAGTTGTTTTTGTAATGTAAGGCGTGTTGAGTTGGTGGTTTCAGCGTTTTGCAAAGATTTATAATGATGAAGAAGCTTATAAAGCTGGGCAAGTTCGATTTCCGTTAGGGGTGCTTGAGAACCTTTGGCGATAAGGCGCTTTAGAAGCGCATCTGTATCAACCAGCTTAATCATGGAGGCTCACCCTGTGATCTTTTAAGGCTGTATTGCCTTGTACTAAGATTATCATAAATATGGTTAGGACAAAGCCCACTCCCTTCAAAAAGTCAATTCTTTTGAGGGCGCTTTACGTAGAATGATGATTGGCGTGAAGGACGCTTCAATGTATGGATGTGGTTATGACAAAAAATGCAATCATTATTTTGGGAATGCACCGTAGCGGAACGTCGGTTTTGGCGCGTATTTTAAGTATCTTAGGTGGGAGTCTGCCAAACACTTTACTGGGCTCTAATGAGGGCAATCAGCGCGGACATTGGGAAAGTGAAGTTTTAATCGCGAAAAATGAAGAATTTTTGTCGAACCTGGGGTCGAGTTGGCAAGATTTTCGCCTTATTAAACCGACGAAAATGAGGGGTAAGTCATCTGAAACGATGCGAGAGAATATTTCGACTGCGTTACGCGAGGAGTATGAGGGGAAAGAAAATTGGATAATTAAAGAACCCCGCCTTTGTCGTATGGCACAGCTTTATTTCGACACCTTAAAGTCTCAAGGGGTAAATTCCCATATTATCATTGCTATACGTAACCCTTTAGAGGTTGCTGGTTCTCTTCATGCACGAGACAAAATTCCAATACATCAGGGTTTGCTCATGTGGTTGACGCATATGTTAGAAGCGGAACGTGTTACGCGTGATATGCCGCGCAGTTTCGTTCATTATGAAGACTTGCTCGATGCGCCCACTGAAGAGATGAAACGTTTATTGAGCGAAATGAAAGTGCTTCTTCCTTACTCTGAGTTGGAAACACAGGACCAAATTGAACGTTTCGTAACGCCTAGTTTAAAACGCCAACGCCGTGCGGACGAAGACTTAAGAATGGACCCCATGTCAGAGCATTGGATCGCCGAGAGTTATAGCGCTTTCCAAGTGCTTCGCCGAAACTCTGATTCACAAGCTGCCCTTAAGATTTTAGATGATATTCGCAATTCATATTATCCTGCGATAGAGTTTTTGTACAAAGCCATTGAAAATGAAAAGCAACTTTTGTTGGTAAATGAAACCCAACTTCGTGCGCATAATACAGCTATAGCTGAGTATGAAGAAAAAAAAGCCCGCACAGAAGAGATGTTTAGTAAAGAGGTTCATACGTTAAGAGACAATTTTGATAAAGAAAAAACACATAAAAAACAATTGCTTGCGGAAGTTCAATGTAAAAACGTATCTATTGAGGCGTTAGATAAGGAAATTTCATCGATGCGTGACATTTTCTCAGATATAATCGACGAGAAAGATGACGCTTTAGCCACGGCTTTAAAAGATGAAGCTATGCTGCGGTCAGTATTAAACGTTCGTGACGAACATATTACGGCCTTGAATGCGGAGATGGATTCTGTTTTATCATCTTCAAGTTGGAAAATGACATCAGTTATTCGCAAGGCATTGAACCTTGTGAAAGGAAATAAAAGCACTCAAAAAATGATATCTGAGGATAGCCCGCCTCGCCTAACATATGATGATACAGTTTAAGTTTAACCTCTTAAGCGATATAATATTAAATCTAATTGTGCGTCTGTTTTGTATTTTAAACGTAGCTCTCCATTTGGATTTTTGTGGTTCAAATCAACTTGCACGCCCAATATATCTGAGAGATCTTTTTCAATTCTTTTAATGTCGGGCGTTTTTTCTGGTGCTGTGAAATTTTGTGGTGCAGGTGCATTCTCATCTTTTTTTAAGCGCTTTGCCCAATTTTCTGCATCACGTACGGATAAACCATTTTGGATAATTTGTTCAACGAGAGCATTGGCGTCTGGCGCAGCGATAACAGCGCGGGCGTGGCCCATTGATATTTGCCCTTGCTTAAGGGCGTCTTGTGCGGCTTCTGGAAGATTTAAAAGACGCAGCATATTGGCAACATGTGAACGACTTTTACCTATGGCTTTTGCGACGTCATCTTGGGTGCGGTCAAATTGATCTATCAAGGCCCGATAGGCAAGCGCCTCTTCTATTGGGTTTAAGTCGGCCCGTTGTACGTTTTCGACAACGCCAATTTCAAGAACCTCGCGGTCAGAGAGCTTTTTGATAAGTACGGGGACATTATCGAGTTTGGCGCGCAATGAAGCTTGCCAGCGCCGTTCTCCAGCTACGATTTGATAGAGAGGTCGTGAATCACTCTCGTGCGCGGGAATCGGCCTTACAAGAAGGGGTTGTAACACGCCTTTATCTGCAACTGAATCTGTTAGCTCTTGCAGAGCTTTGGGGTCGAAATGACGACGGGGTTGATCGGGATTCCGAACAATCCGGTCAAGCGCTATCGTAGTGACACCCTTGCCTATAGTTGTTGATTTTGTGACAAATGTATCTGTTTCCAAAGGGCTTATTTTGTTTTTTTGTTCGAGCACGTTTTCGGGCTCAGATGGCGTTACCGCATTCACCATGTCGTCTTCGGTGAGGTTTAATGCACCTATATCTGACATCAATGCAGATAACCCTCGACCTAGACCTCTACTGGGTTTTGCCGGTGTGTTTTTACCCGTGTTTTTGGCAAATATACCTTTTTGTGTATCGGGTTTATCATTTGTAGAATTGAGAGGAGGGTTTGGTTTTTTGTCCATGATGTTCTTTTATCTCTCTTTTAGTGATTTGTGGACGTTGTTCGGCGACCTTGCCGCGAAACTATTTCTTCTGCAAGGGCCATGTAGGCTTTGGAACCTGCGCAGTCCGGATCATACATCATAACGGGTTTGGCGAAGGAGGGGGCTTCGGCAATGCGGACATTACGCGGGATCACTGTATCAAAAACGGCGCGACCCAAATGTTGACGTACATCAGCGGCAACCTGAGAGGAGAGGCGGTTGCGGCGATCATACATTGTTAGCATCACGCCTTCGATAATCAACGAGCGGTTAATATTGGCTTTGGCCATTTCCACAGTTTTCAGGAGCTGGCTTAGGCCTTCGAGCGCAAAGAATTCACATTGTAATGGGACAATAACGGAGTGAGCGGCCGTGAGGGCATTAATAGTGAGAAGGTTTAAGGAAGGTGGGCAATCGATTAAAATATAGTCAAATTCTAAATCTGGCTGTGTATTTATATCTTCGCGAAGAGCGTCTCGAAGTTTAGATGTCCGTCCATCTTGCGCGCCAATTTCGAGTTCGGCGGATGCTAAGTCGATGTGGGATGGCAATAGCGACAGGCCTGGAACCGTGGTTTTAATCACGGCGTCAGCAACAGAGGCTTCATCCATCAGCACTTCATATATGGTTTGACCACGTGCGGAGAGGGAAACGCCGAGTCCAGTTGAGGCATTGCCTTGTGGATCAATATCAATGATGAGTGCCTTTTTGCCTTTCAGGGATAGAGCGGCGGCAAGATTAATCGTTGTCGTAGTTTTGCCAACACCACCCTTTTGGTTGACGACGGCAATGATGCGAGGCGTAGAGTTTTGTGCTGTCATGGAGAATCTATTCAGGCTTTGCACGCAGCGCGGTTAGGGAAAGCAAGCTTCCGCCTTCATGGCTGTGACTTGGGGATGAGGTGATGTCAAATGTCCATGACTTTTCGGCTTCCGTCAATTCGCTATCGACGGATTGACCCTTCAATAGTAGTGCCTGAGTTGTTGCGCCCCAAAAGGGTTGTGCATAAGTTAATAGGCGTGGCAGGGGCGCAAAAGCGCGTGCAGAGATAACATCATAAGGTAGAGCCTCCAAATCTTCAGCGCGACCAGCCCAAACGGATGCGGGCAGGTTCAATTCGCGGATAACGGTTCGAAGGAAGTTGGCTTTTTTACCTGCGCTTTCAACGAGTTTCACGTGAAACACCGTTTTAGCGTTTGTGGTAACGTTGTTTTTTTGTTTCATATGAATAGCTAACGCTAAACCGGGAAAGCCAGCACCAGAACCAAGGTCGAGTATTTTATAATCTTCAGGACGCAAGTGACGCGTGACTTGCCAGCTGTCTAAAGCGTGGCGTTGCCAGAAGCTATTTAGCGCTGTGGGTGAAACGAGGTTAATCTTGCGATTCCATTTCAGTAAAAGAGCATGCCATTGCGAAAACGCCTCGAATGTTTCACGTGAAACATCGACTTCATTCGCAAAGTCTTGGGCTGTGTAGGTTTCAGCGATCATGGACGTCTAACCCGCCTTACGTAAATAGGCCAGAACGGCTGTAAGCGCGCCCGGCGTGACGCCCTCAAGGCGTGCGGCCTGTCCTAGGGTTGCGGGTTTTCCGGCAATAAGTCTATCGCGCACTTCATTGGAAATGCCGCCAATAGATTTATAATCTAAACTGTCCGGAATGCGTAGGCCTTCGTCACGGCGAAACGCTGCGATATCTCGGGCTTGCCGTTCAATATACCCTGCATAGAGTGCTTCGGTGGCCACATGTTCACGTGCGTCAGAGCTGAGCTCGGCAAGCTCCGGCCACACGGTTATGAGGTTTTCAAAGTCAATATTCGGATAAGCAAGTAAGTCGCTAACACTACGGCGAACGCCATCGTTATTTACTTTGATGCCGAATTTAGCGAGTTCATTCGGGGTTTTAACGAGCTGCCCAGCCAGTTCGCTTGCGTGCTTAAGGGCGGCCATTTTGGCCGCAAAGGCTTGGCTGCGCTCCGCGGAGACAGCGCCTATTTTTTCTCCCATAGGGGTTAAGCGTTGATCGGCATTGTCTGCACGTAAAATAAGACGGTATTCCGCGCGGCTTGTGAACATGCGGTAAGGCTCTGTGACGCCCTTAGTAATAAGATCGTCAATCATCACGCCCATATAGGCTTGGGAGCGATCTAATAAGAACGGCTCACTTCCGCCAGCAGCGAGGGCGGCATTAAACCCTGCCATCATGCCTTGCGCGGCGGCTTCTTCGTAGCCTGTCGTGCCATTGATTTGTCCCGCTAAATAAAGTCCGGGCAAGCGTTTGGTTTCAAGTGTTGCGCGTAATTCACGTGGGTCGACGTAGTCATATTCAATGGCGTAGCCATAGCGAATAACTTCGCAGTTCTCTAATCCGCGCATAGTACGTAGGAAATCATCTTGTACATTAATTGGCAGGGAGGATGAAATGCCGTTCGGGTAGACCGTATCACCATCTGGATTGCCGGGAAGCCCTTCGGGTTCAAGGAAGACTTGATGTTGGTCACGATCCGCAAAGCGGGCGACTTTATCTTCTAGGGATGGGCAGTAACGCGGGCCGCGCCCTGAAATAGAACCATTAAACACAGAGGACTGCATGATGCTTTTTTGCACAACTTCATGAGTGCGCGCATTTGTATGGGTAACGCCGCAGCTTACTTGAGGAACGGTGATTTTGTCCGTCATAAAGGAAAACGGCACGGGTTGCTCATCGGCGAGTTGTTGATCGAGGCTATCCCAATCAATTGAACTTTTCTTGAGGCGGGCAGGTGTGCCTGTTTTTAGGCGGGCCATGTCAAACCCTAGCCCATAAAGCCTGTCTGATAATCCAATGGCGGGAGCTTCGCCGTGACGGCCTGCGGGCGTGCGCTCTTCACCAATATGAATTACGCCTTTAAGAAATGTACCCGTGGTGAGGATAACGCGCTCGGAATGAAAGTCTTGTCCATCGGCAGAGGTGACGCCAATGACGCGATCATTTTTAACAATGATATCTTCAACGGCTTTAGCTTTAATCGTCAGATTGGGCGTCTCAACTAAGAGTTCTTGCATTGCGACTTTATAAAGATGGCGATCGCTTTGTGTACGAGGCCCGCGTACGGCAGGGCCTTTGGAGCGATTAAGTAAACGGAATTGAATGCCGGAAGCGTCCGCAGCTTTTGCCATGATGCCGCCAAGTGCATCGACCTCACGCACGAGGTGTCCTTTGCCGAGTCCGCCAATGGCGGGATTGCATGACATTTCGCCTAAGGTTTCAACTTTATGCGTCAGCAGTAAAGTTTTTGCGCCAAGACGCGCAGCCGCCGATGCGGCTTCACAGCCCGCATGTCCGCCGCCAATTACAATGACATCCCATGATTGGGACATAGCCTGCTCCATTATAGGGCCAATCTATTTGGCCGTGTAAATCTGTGTGGGCGTATAGCGGTCTTGAGTTAGTGAGTCGAGCTTTGCCTTCAGCGTTTCACGTGAAACATAGTCGAAATTTACTTCCCAACGCAGAAGCGAGAGAAAATACGGTCAAACACGGCTTCGATGTCGGTTTCGCCAGCAAGCTCTTTGAGGGCATGAAGTGCCGCGCGGAGGTCATCTCCGGCTAATTCTGGTGCGCGGTTTAAAACATCGCGAGCGCGCTGAACTGATTGACTGGCGCGCTCTACGCAATTTCGGTGACGTGCGCGGGTTAGGCCGGCATCTTGTGAGGGGCTAAAGCGGTCTGTGACGATGTCTTCAAGCGCCTGTCGCAATGTATCCATGCCAGAACCTGTTTTGGCGCTTACGTTGTAGCGGTGAATGTTTTCAATAGGCAAAGCCAATGTTTCACGTGAAACATTGATATCCGTTTTGTTTATAAGAAAAATGTCTCCATCGACCAGCAGAGCTTTAGCGTCATCATTGAGCACCGTATCATTTGCGTCATGGACTAAAATTCGGATGTCGCTTTCTTGTGCTCGGGCTAGGGCTCGGCGAACGCCTTCGGCTTCTATTTCGTCATCGCTCTGCCGCAAACCCGCCGTATCAAACAGACGTATCGGGAGGCCCGCCATAACAAGATTTACTTCTAAAACATCTCGTGTTGTACCCGGAATATGCGTTACGATAGCCGCCTCTTTATCTACTAAGATATTGATTAAGCTAGATTTTCCAGCATTCGGAGCGCCTATTAAGGCAATATCGAGTCCGCTACGAACCCGTTCTCCGCGATCAGCATTTAAAAGCGCTTTTTGCATGTCATTACAGAGATCTTTAAGCGGAGCGTCGGCTTTATGGGCCAAGTCATCTGGAATATCTGCTTCATCCGGGAAGTCGATTTCCCCTTCAATTTGCGCAAGGCCATCTAAAAGCGCTTCGCGCCAATTCTCATAACGATTTTTCAAGCCGCCTTGCATTTGCCGCAGGGCTTGGCGTCTTTGCCCTTCTGTGTCGGCGTCAATCAAATCTGCAAGTCCTTCGGCCTCTGTGAGATCCATTTTCCCATTGGCAAAGGCGCGCCGCGTAAATTCGCCGGCTTCGGACTGGCGCGCGCCATGAGATAAAAATGTGCTCGCCATCTTTTCAATCACGGCTGGACTGCCGTGAACATGGCATTCGGCGCAATCTTCGCCTGTAAAACTGGCCGGACCGGGCATCCAAAGGAGTAATCCCTCGTCAATATGGCTTTTTTTCGGGCCTAGAAACGTCGCGAACAATGCAAAGCGGGGCTTAGGTAGGCTACGGTCGATCAGAGAGCTCATTATTTTGCCCGTTTTTGGCCCGCTAACACGAAAAACGGCTATGCCAGCACGCCCAGGTGCCGAGCTAAGGGAGAAAATCGTGTCAATTTGGGTGTCAAATGCTGATGGCAAGGCCATGCTTTGGGCGTCCTATAGGCTATGATGAATTCTTTACGTGCATAAAGACTTTGCTCTGCTAAGAGAAGCCATGTTTAAATTTTCTCTCCCCCTTTCGTTTTCTTGTCTTTTAGCTCTGGCAGCCTGTCAAAATAATCCGCCCCCCGGCGTGGCCACTGATGGTGTGAAAGCCTCGACGCCCGCATCATTAATGGCGGTTTCGCTTCCGCCACTAAAACGCCAATTTGCATGTATGCCAGATGAGGCTTATTTTATTGCTGCGCATAGGGGGTACTCGCAAGGTGTTGGCTTAGCTGAAAATAGCGCAAGTGGGCTAAAGGCCTTGATTGAAAAAGGTTACCAAGTAGCCGAGATTGATATTGCGCGCAGTCAAGACGGGACACATTTTCTGTATCATGATGGCGTCTGGGATGAAAAATCTACAGGCCGCGGTCCAATTTCTCAAAGTCTCTGGGCGGATACGCAGACGCTTTTACTAAAAGATGAAACCGGCGCTGTGACAGCAGATCGTCCTGTGTCCTTCAAAGACGTTTTAGCTATGTCCAAAGATAAGCTTTACCTAGAGATTGATTTCAAAAGCAGCTCTAATGAAGCTGAGGTTGTTAAAGAAATTCAAGCCGCGGGCATGGCGGATGACGTCATTTTGATTGCGTATTCCAAAGAGCAAGCGAAACGCTTGGCCGCGCTTACGCCAGATATGATGATTTCTGTCTCGGTAAAACAAATGAGTGACGTGGCGGATTATATTGGAATGGGTATTTCAAAACCGCGTATCGCGGCTTGGCTTGGCCGGGCAAGAGGCGCGGAGGCTTTAACCGCAGAACTTCGGCGCAATGGCGTTACGGTTTTGGCTATGGAGCGATATGAGGGATTGCCAGAAGGCGCGCAACTTGTCGTTAGCGACCGTGCATTTGATTACAAAGGTCATACAAACCACAAAGGCATTCTTGGTTTAACAAGCGAAAGCGCTGCGTCATACCAAAAATGCCTAGAGGGAAATGCGAGCGCCAATTAGGCGCTAACTATTTGTTTTAAATTAATATTTGACGTTACATCCGTAAGGCGCTGTTTCGCTTTCACTAACGGGCGTGCCGGCTTTTACTTCGGCTAAGGCTGTGCGCACATAGTTTTTCGCGCCCGCAACAGAAGCTGGGCTGGCGCTACGGTTGTCATCAATCGCGCCCTGATAAACAAGTGTTTGATCTGCATCGATGATATACATATGCGGCGTTGTACGCGCGCTGAATGTGCGGCCCAAGTCACCCGTTTCGTCAAGAACAACAGCCGTTGGTGATGCGCCGCGTGTTTCGGTTAATTCATTCGCCTTTGGGCCAGAGACATAACCTTGCTTGCCTGGCGCAGATGAAATGACCGAGAGCCAAACCGTATCATCGCTGGCGGTCGCTTCTTTTTGCAAGTCCTGCATATTGTTCGTTTTATAATGTTTTTTTACATAGGGGCAGCCGTGGTTCGTCCATTCAAGGACGACAGTCTTGCCGGCGAAATCGGAAAGATTGTGCTGCGTGCCATTGCTATCTGTGACTTGCATGTCAGATACATTGCTGCCGGTTGCGATTTTTGCGGTTGCGGGCGCGGCAACGATAAGGGCGGAACTTAGAACTAAAGCTTTGAATAGATGTGACATGTGTACTCCTAAATATATCCGCTGGGGAACGGAAGGGTTATAGTGTGGCTTTGTTGATGGCCTCTCTTAACACAGTCTCAGTCAAAATTTGAGGCAAGATTTGCGGACTCACGGCATTGTGACCCGGCGTGTAGAGCAGGTAAAGCGGCACACCTGAACGTCCGTGACGGGCAAGCTCTTGCGCGATTTCATCGTTTTTATTCGTCCAATCGGCAATTAGCACGGCTGTGTTACTGTCCTTGAATAATTTTTGTGTTGCCTGTTTTTCTAAAACGAGCTTTTCATTCACTTTACAGGTGACGCACCATGCTGCGGTGAAATCGACAAACACAGGACGGCCTTCTGCACGTAAAGTCGCGACCGCTTCGGCTGACCAAACTTGTGTTTCAACGTGCGCTGTACTGTCGAGGGTAGATGTATCCGTTTTAAGCGTAAAAGGGGCATAAAGAGCCAAGAGGAACGTTGCGGGGCCCAAAATTTTGGCAACAAGTGCCTTACGTTTAAGACACCAAATGGCGAAACCAAGGCCAAGCATTGCAAGCAGAATAAGCGTTACGCCTTCAAACCCAGATTGAAGGGCAAGAACACTGATGAGCCAAATGGTGGCCGCGAGCATAGGGAAGGCTAAAAGTTCGCGAAAGCGAATCATCCAGGGGCCGGGTTTGGGTAATTTGGCAAGTAATCCTGGCATGTAAGAGAGCAATAAAAACGGTGCGGCGAAGCCAATGGCGAGCGCCATGAACACCGTAAGCGTTACAATGTCGGGCTGGGCGAGAGCATATCCAATTGCGCCGGCCATAAAGGGTGCCGTGCAAGGCGTAGCCACAACGACAGCTAAAGCGCCTGTGAAAAACGCTCCCATAGACCCGCCCTTCCGCGTCAGTTCCGATCCCGTGTTTTCAAAGCCGCCAAGGCTAACTTCGAAAACACCTAGAAGGTTAAGCCCAATCAAAAATAGCAAGAGCGCTAAAACACCCACCATAATCGGTGATTGAAGCTGGAAACCCCAGCCCAAATTAGAGCCGGCTGCTTTGAGGGTCAAAAGAAGTCCTGTCAGAACAAGAAAAGTTGCGATGACGCCAAATGTGTAAAACCAACCTTCGCGGCGGGCATGACTGCGGTCCGTATGGGCACTACGGGCGAGGCTTAGGGCCTTGATGGAAATGACAGGGAAGACGCACGGCATAAGGTTTAGAATCAATCCGCCAATGATAGCCCCGATAATGGCTCCGAAGAATGTGGTCTTAGGCGTGTTTAGGCCGTTATTTGGCAGGGAGGTCTTAACGCCAACATCCAAAGCTGCGCCAATCTTGGCTGCAACAATAATGCCTGTATCTGTGCCGCCGTTTTGGAATTTCAAAACGCCTTGCACAGTTTCGGGCATATTTGAATCCCATAGAAAGTCAGCTGTGCTGCTTATGCGCAGGCCATTCTCACCAATCGCTACAATTTGCGGGGCAGCGGGCAGGATAAGGCCTTGGTCATAAGGGAAGAAATAGGCTTGGCTGAAACCACCCTCTGGTAAATTGGTGAAATCCATAGAGATAGAGCCATTGGCATTAACAATGCCGGATTTAACATCAGTATTTTCCTTAGGGGCTTCGGCTAAGGCTGTGTTGATAAGAGACGCTGAAAGCTGATCTTCTTCAGGCGCGCCGATTAGAATATCTATGCTAAGCTGTCCTTGTTCGGGGATGCAGATATCTTTGCAAACAAGGTAATAGACATCAGCATCAAGCGTAAGGAACTCGCCGTCTTTCGCTGCTTCTGGCAAAGTTACTGCGACGGGGAAAAGCGGCGCGCCCTCAAACCCGTAATTAATAATTGGCCCTGTTGCGATGGTAGACGGCAGTGGCCAGATAATCTCTCCAGCTGTAACGCCGTTTGGGAGCATCCAGCTGATTTGAACAGGTTCACCGCTATCACCCGGGTTGCGCCAATAGGTATGCCAATGATCATCAAGCTCAGTGCTAAGCGCGACATATATGGTGTCGCCCGGAGCAGCCACATTGTGGGAGGATATAAGTTGCGCCACGACCTTGCCTGTATCGACCCGTTCGCTCTCTGCGGCTAAAGCGGCATTGTGTATACCGAGAGCGCTTAGGCAAAACAGGAAAGAGAGATAAAGGGCGCGCGTAAAATATGTCATGCATCGCCTATAAAGATGATACGTTACAAAATCATTCAATAAACGCTGATCTCACGAGGACGTGACCACAGCAATTTTTAACGCGCGCTTGCATTCATATATGCGCTGCTTATCTTAGGGGCATGGATAATTTACTTGCCGCCTTTTCGAAAAATTCCCTGCTTTGGGGGCTGACACTTATTTTAATCGTAGCAGCATGCTATGCATTGCGGGCTGTTCTAGGATATCGCCATGTCTCACAAGATGCGCGCGATGATTTTGCATATAAATGTCGCGAGAATATGGTCGACCCGCGCTTAAATGAAGCCTCTTATGTCAGGGCCTATAAGAGGTTTCACGCGCCAAGAGCACAAGTCTATATGGCTCTCGCTATGGGTGCGATTGCACTTTTGACGTTTCCCACGCTTGGCATTCTAAATTTTATTTTCTTTAAATTATGGGAATGGGGCGGAAAGAGCGAGACATTTGCGCCAGGGTTTTTGGTGCATTCTCTTTCGATCTTTTTCATGGTGATCTTTTTTTGGGCCTTAATCGCTTATAGCGCAGCGCGCCGTTATCATCAAACGACCCCGATTAGCTTTCGGGACGAACTGATCCGCGAGATGGATTAAAACCGGCCACGGGTCACGGGAGAGATTATGGAATTCTTACACAGCATGTTACGCATTAGTGATGTTGACGCCTCGCTTAAGTTTTTCTGCGAAGGCTTGGGCCTTAAATTGATCCGCCGCGTGGATATAGAGGAAGGACGGTTCACGCTCATCTTTCTCGCAAGCGAAGCGGATATTGCGCGTTCGGGCCTTAAGGGCGATGAATACCCTCTACCGTCTGGCCTGCCCATGGTCGAGCTAACCCATAATTGGGACGAAGCGGATTATGAGGGTGGCCGAAACTTTGGCCATCTGGCGTATCGCGTTGAGAATATCTACGAGACCTGCGCGCATTTGATGGAGATGGGCGTTACGATTAACCGTCCGCCGCGCGATGGGAATATGGCCTTTGTGCGCTCGCCAGATAATATTTCGGTTGAGCTTTTGCAAAAAGGGGACGCGCTTGCGCCCGCTGATCCATGGCAAGACATGCCAAATAGCGGGACATGGTAATCCCGCGATAACTTTTTAAAATAAAAAGAAAAGGGACCTAACGGCGGCCCTTTTTACGTGCAGCATAGCGTGCATCGCGGCGTGCTTTTTGCGCGGCTTTAAGTTCAGCTTGGGCTTTAACTTTCGCAGCCTCAGCCAATTCAGCTTTGCGGGCTTCTTCGGCTAGCTCAGCTTGACGAACAGCTTCTTGTTCGGCGCGTTTCGTTTCTTTTTCAGCTTCACGAACGGCGCGAGCCTCATTGATTTTCGCGCGCTCTTCAAGCTTCTTCGCAAGCTGATCTTCGCTAAGGCGCTTTTCTTTAGCGCGCTTTAGCATCTCTAGCTTAGCGTTTTTTTGTTCTTTCAAACGATCGTTAAAATTATGGCCAGAAAAACCTGACATGTAGACCTCTTGTCAATATGTGGAAATTTGCCGCGTTAAACCACAGCTCCGCCTTAATTTAAAGAGAAGAATGTGGTTTATCTGTAGTTTGCGGCAAAAAGACCCTTTGGGCTCTAAAATTTCAGAGCAATCCCGCCAAATATTTCACGAGGCTTGCCAGGACGCAGGCCATAAGGACGTCGCGCAGCGACATAATCTTTGTCAAACAGGTTCTCGGCTTTGATTTTCAAGGTGATATTATCCGACAAATCATAATGGGCGGACATATCGACCAAGAGACGACCTTCGATTTTTTCTGCCAGAGGGATTGTACCTTGTCCGGCGGTATTACGTGTTTTGCTGACCGTATTCACAATTCCGTCAATGCCCCATACATCGCCGCGAAGTCCGGCGCTGAGGGTAAATTGATGCGAAGGGACATAAGGCAAAGCGTCTCCCGCTGTTACGCTGCCCCAGAAACTATCATCAAATGTTGATTTAAGTTTTGTGTCTGTGTGGGTGTAGCTAAGCGAGACGGGAATGTTGAGGTCGCTATTCATGGCGCGTCCGAAATCATAAGAGGCGGTAAACTCTAGGCCGCGTACATCAACGCTTCCCGCGTTAAAGGCATCGCCAATATCGCAATTACTGCCGCCCGTACTATTTGTGCATTCCCCCAAAAGATTTGAGTAATCATTGAAGAAAGCAATGGCATCGACCTTTAGGCCATTTTCACCACGGTAACGCATACCGCCTTCATAGACGACGCTTTTCTCTGGGGATGTGGACTGGCGCGAAGATACAGGCGCGGCTGCGAATCCTTTATGGACACCGCCCAAAACAGAAAGTGTTTCGCTCACGTCATATTGAGCCGACAGAGCGGGGAGCCAAACAGTGTAATCATTATCACGCTCGCTTGACGGTGCGGCGGCGCGGCTTGGTGATGACCAACGAAGCTGCTTTGAAGAGACATCCTCAAGACGTAATCCGGCTGTGACGGTTAAGCGGTCCAGCTCGATACGATCTTCAGCGAATAGCGAGAGCGCTTTGGCGTCGGATAGGCGGTTGGCCTGTGTACCCGGTGCGTTATCCGTTGTGAGGACAAGCGTTTGATTATCGATACGATAGTCGTCTTGGTCTTGGAAACGATCAACTTCGTCTTTGTGGTAACGCGCAGAAAGAACCAAGTTATGGGTCACGCCGCCAAAATCAAGATTGCCGCCAAGGGCGCTTTGGATACCTTGGGCATAATAGCTACGGTTATTGGCACGAAGTTGCAGCGCGTCATCAGGGCTTATGTAACCGGCTGGTCCGCGCAGCACATTAAGCTCTGCGCTACATAGTGTTTCATTACGTAAAATATTATTAAGGCGCGAACAGGATGAGTTGCCTGAAAGACTAGAATTATCAAAACGGTCAAGCTTGCGCCAATTTCGTGCAAACTCTGTGCGGTAGGCAATATTGGTAAGCTGCCAATTTTCAGACAAGGCCAAATTATGCGTAAGTTGATAAGTCGTGTGGTCATTGACCATTTTATCAAGAGAGCTGGCATTATAACGGCGATCTGGCGTAGCGTTGAAATCAGATTGCGTTAGGCCAAGATAGGTTTCGTTTGAAACTTCGTCTTTATATTGGAATTTAAATTCAAGGCTGTGACGATCATCATTAGACGCAAGACCTAATTTGACGACATAGTCTTCAATATCAAAACCTGTATCACCGCCATTATCGAGGTCTTTAAACCCGTCTGCGTGGTCTTGATAGGTTTCTACTAAAAACTCAGCGCTAAAGCCTCCGAGATCAAAGCGATTGCCCGCCCAACCATGGGCTTTTACACGGCCAAGATCAGAGACGAGAACTTCGGCTTTGGCAGAAGCCTCTTGTGGGATGGGGGTAGAGAAAAACTGGATCGCGCCAGCCGTTGTGTTGGGGCCATATTTAACAGTAGCGGGGCCTTTGGTGATTTCAACAGCGTTCATGCGCCCTGTCATTGGAATGTAATAAGCGGAGGGCGCGGAATAAGGCGCGGGCGCCATTAATACGCCGTCTTCCATGATAAGCACTTTGGATGAACGATCCGACCCAGATCCACGAAGGCCAATATTTGGACGCAGGCCATAACCGTCTTCTTCTTGAAGGTTCACGCCGGGAGCCGCACGAAGAACACGGTTTAGATCGCCATAGCTTTGAAGTTCTAAATCTTCAGGGCCAATAAAGCTTACTGAGCCTGTGACATCATCAGGAGAGGTACGTGTTCCCGTGACTGTAATAATATCAAGACCATTAAACGGATCAGCGGCGATTTCGCTATTGGATTGCGCTAGGGCAGTTGGCGATAAATAAAGCGCAGATATTAGAGCGCTGCTGAGGCAGAGATGTGTTTTTGTAAATGTCATGGCAGGACTTTATTGAGAATGGTTCGCATTTGCGGCAGTCTCTAGACGGTATAATCAAAAGCCGCAAGTGCAAATCGTTCGCATTTACAAAAAATATGTATTGTTATTTATAAGAGATAAATTTTGAGGCTCTGGCGTCGTAGAGTAATCCCAAATAACGTGCGTAAGCGGAAGTTAATTCGCGTAGCGAGTACCCGAACGCGCGGGCATATCCATATCAAGCTGCCCTTGAATACTTCCGCTTAGGAATTCTAAGGCTTCGGCAAGTTTGCTTGGATCTATGGGCGTAGGTAAAAATAAATTTGCGCCGGCTTTCATACAGGCGGCGTTGATATCTGTCGTGGTCTCTTCAGTTAGCGCCAATAGAGGCAGCTCTGATATTTCAAGCGCTGATTGACGAAGGGTTTCAATATGGGGCAGGCCAACCGCGTCTGCGCCCGTGACGCTAACGCATATAATATCATAGGGTGTTTCCATTACCGTCTCTGCCAAAATAGGATCGCTAACGCAGCTTAGGTTTAATTCGTTTAAGAGTGGGAAGGCGGCTTTGATGTCTGTCTCTGACCGAGTTTCATCAATGACAAGAATATGCAGGCCAAGTTTTTTCAAATTGAGCTTCAAATCGGCGATTTCGCGCAAGTTCACCGGAGTTTGGCTATGATTGGCTTTGCGGCGTTCATGGCGCTCGGCGTCACTGCGGCGTTCAATCTCGGGAAGGGCGGAGAAAACGTTACTGAGTTCTTCAAGAGCGATTGCATCTTGCTCGGGATCTCGCGGTGTGTTTTTGAGCTTGATAGTTTTGGCTTCAATTTCCGCGTTAATTTTTTCTGGATGATCAAGTGGGCAACGGAACCGTAGCGTAAACTCAGATCCCCCGCCTTTGCGTGAGTTTACATTTATTGAGCCATTCATCATATCAGCAAGGCTACTTGTGATAGCAAGGCCAAGTCCCGATCCACCAAATTCACGCTTACTTGTACTATCCGCTTGAATGAAAGGTTGGAAAAGACGGCTTTGCACCTCTGGTGTCATGCCCATGCCCGTATCAGCAACAATGATGCGAAGATCAACAGCTTCGGCATCACTTAGACGATCACGTTTTTCGTCCTCTTTCACAATAACATCTTCAGAAGCCTTACGCGCCGTGACATGCATGTGAATGCGCCCTTCATCGGTAAACCGTCCGGCATTTGAGACAAGATTGCTTATGCATTGCTCAAGGCGCAGAGGGTCAATTATGATATTATCAGGAACATCTGCCTCAATGTGAGACGTAAAGGTGATACCTTTTTTCACGATGCCCGCGCGCCATTTCATATCCACCCGGTGAATGATTTTGCGAACGTCTGTTGTGTCTGGGTGGATTTCTAGTTCTTCGGCATCAAGGCGTGACATATCCAAAATTTGCTCGACAAGACGTAAGAGGTCATTGCCGGAGTCATTAATAATCCCGATTTGAGAACGCAGCTCCGGTGTCGGCGCGGTCTCTGTTAGCATATCAGCAATGCCCAAAATTCCGTTGAGGGGCGTGCGAAGTTCGTGACTCATGACGGCAAGGAATTGCGTTTTCGCCTTTTCACCCGCCAAGGCAGCTTCTGCAGATTTCGCGAGGTGTTTATTCGTGCGGTTTCGGTAAAGAGCGAAAATCGCGGCCATAACGGCCATAAAGCCAAACATAATCGCCACAGTAAGGAAGAGGCGCGTGCTTTTGACTTGCTCTTCTAATTGTTTCTGCAAAAGCTCCGCTTCACGTTTCGTCGCAGCCGCCCGTTCTTGTTGGCGTTCTTTATTGTTCTCAAGATTAGCGAGGAGAGAAGCGGTGTTGTTGTTGTTGTTGCGTAGTAAATTTTGGACGTCGGTATCAGCGACGTTTTTCATAAGTGAAAGTGCGGTTTTGGCATCGCCTTTTGAAGCCGCAATAAGAGCGCGTGCATAGCGTGTTTGAGATTCAAAATTTAAACCAGAGCCTGAATTAGTTAGAGTGGTTTCAAGTTTTACAAGTTTTTTCTCAGCCTTCTTTATTTCACCAAGCCCAGCATATGCTTCAATTTCAACAATACGTAAATAATCAGTAATAACATCAACTCTAGAAACGGTAATTCCTGTTTGAGCTATAGATAATGCTTCTGCATATCTACCAAGGTTTTTTGCTGAACGTGCGGCTCTAAGCTGTACAAAGCCAGGTGTTTTTGTTCCATTTTTTGCTTCTAAGCGAAGCAATATAGCAGCAAGCTTGTCAGCAGTTTCATAGTCACGCCATTTATCAAAAGCATAAATCAAATTTCCAATAAGCTCCATGCCATCTACTGGTCGACCAGATTGCTCTAATTCTAACATTAAGTTCTCAGTTGCTTTAAGAGAAAGTGCTGGGTTTATAAGTAAATTATTTAATTGTGCGATGATGTAATAGGATTGAATTTTTGCCCAATTGCTAGTGTGACTATTATTATTTGGTATGGTATCAAATCCAGCGATCGCACTTTCAAGTGCCATAGAGTTGAGATTATGATAGGAGTAAATTGTACTTTTAACGTATCGAGAATAATGCCTTACTTGCCAAATGTATGATTCGTCGTATTTATTTAGAATTTGTATTGTTTCGTTGAACGCAAGTAATGGTTTTTGTAAATCATAAACTTTAGAAATATCAGAATAAAATTTTGACAATTCTATGTGAACTTCATTATTTTGGAGTCTAGATATTTTGGTGTATTCTTTTAAAAGTAAGTTTATATCCGCATCAAACTTCACAGCGAAAGCTTCGGTAATGAGCTCATGGAGTTTTTGTAATTTTTGTTCCTGATTCAGGTTTTCAAAAAGCAAAGTTATGTCATTTGGGTAAGGTTTTTCGATGAGATTATATTGCTCAATTTTTGTGGCAATATTAAGAGCTTGACTTTGTAAGCTATCATTATTGCTTATATTGGCGTGGGCAAAGGTTTGAAAATGCAAACTTATAAACGTACATATTGCACATTTAAAGCAGGCATAAAAAAAAGTCAAAAAACGCATGTTTAATGACTTATATATATATAGTTAAATATCCGCAAACGTAGCTCGCCCTTAGGGCGAGCTTAAATTTAATTGTGGCGATTTATTCTTCGCCAATGATCGGACCACCGCCTACGACGACGTCCAGTTCTTCAGTAGATAGTTCACGCATTGAACAATCCTTTCGTGGTTAGTAAGGATAGAAAAATAACTACCCTTTAACCTAATTAACAGAATGTTGTATCGAATCAAGACAATTAGTGCTTTGGGTTGAATTGTATTCAACACATCTTCAAGTGCTTTTAAATTTTAATGACTTTAGCTGCAGTATTTATAAATGCGGGTCTATGAGCGACAATAATGCGCGTTATGGGCATGTTTTTTATGACATTTACGACTTGTTTTTCAGTTTCGCTGTCCAAATTGGCCGTTCCCTCATCCAAAAAAAGTATTTTGGGTTCATGATAAAGCGCGCGGGCCAAGAGAACCCGCTGTTTTTGGCCGCCTGAAAGAACCGATCCCATATTTCCGACCATACTGTCATATCCCATGGGAATGGCCGCTATATCATCATGAACCTTAGCGGCGGTGGCCGCACTAATAATACGCTCCATGTCAGCTTTGGGTTCGAATAGGCTAATATTTTCGGAAATTGTTCCAGATAAAAGTTGATCGTCTTGCATAACAACGCCAATGACGCCGCGCCAATCCTGCAACCGAAGTTCAGAGAGCGGAATGCCGTCTATCAGAATGCGTCCTTTATTAGGCGGGTAAAGACCCATGATAAGCTTAAGCAAAGTCGTCTTACCGCCACCAGAAAGACCCGTTAGTGTGGTCATTTCGCCCGCCGGAAAGGTTACAGAGAGCCCCTGAATAATCCAGGGATCATCATCGGCATAACGGAACCAAAGGTCTTCTACCGTAATTTCGCCTTTAAGGTTTGATGGTAAGTACTTGTTTCGATGTTCGTATTCGGCCTTATCGCTAGTTTCACTTTTCGCGTATATAATATCAGAGAGCCGATCGAGATGCAGACTAAGTAAACTAAACTCGATGCCTTTTTGTAAGAGCTGCGTGACGCTAAAGGTGAAATCGGCGCGATAGGCTAAAAAGGCAAAGAGCATTCCAATGGTAAACCCGCTCGAACCATCCATAATCAAACGCGCGCCGATATAGGCAATAATTACGAGTTGCGCCCCCGTCAGAAATGTTTCGGCGAACTTCTGCCAAATCAAAAACTTACCATGAGTAATATTAGAGTTAATCACGTCCATATAAAGATTACGCCATGCGGCTTCGCGTTCAGCCTCGCGACCAAAGAGCTTTAGTGTCGTATTTGCACGAATAGTTTCAATTGTGTGAGTATTTTCAAGGGCGCGTTTAAAAATAACGTCTTCTTGAGTTTCGCGAAGCCGTGGATAGATGAAAAGAGTTATCAGAGAGAGTAATGTAACGGAAGCTAAAACAATAAATGCCAAAATGGGTGAATAAATAAACATTACTCCGAGCATAAGCAGAGCCATAATGCCATCTATAATAACTGTGACAACGGTTTGGGTAAGTGCTTTTTGGATGGGTTCAACGGACCCCATTCGCGATATTAAATCCCCAACATGGCGCTTTTCAAAATAGCTTGTGGGTAGACGGATAAGGTGGCTAAAAATATTGCCAACCATTTGAAGACTCATTTGATTGCCGAACACTAATACGGCCCAACTGCGTAGAGCTTCGGTACAGGCGCGTAAGATCGCCAATCCGCCAAATCCAATGCCAAGTGCAATTAACAGCCCAACATCTCCGCTAGGGAGCACGCCATCAACAATAAGCTGTAAGAAAAAGGGGCTAATTAATAAGATGATTTGCAAAATCAATGTTAAGATAAAGGTCTGCGCTATAGCGCGTTTTAATCCAACAAGCTTTGACCAAAGACTAGAAATTTGCGGCTTTAACCGCGCGTTTATAGGCTTAAATTCGGCCTTGGGTGTTAGCTCTAAAGCGACGCCCGTGAAGCTTTCGGAAAATAGTTTCATAGACAGCGTACGGCGCCCAATGCCGGGATCTATGATATGCACTTTATCGTGACCAACCTTGGTCATGACAACATAATGATTAAAGTCCCAGTGCAATATGGCAGGCAGGGTAAGCTCATTTAAGTGTTCAAGGTCGAGCCGTAAGGGCCGCGCGCCGAGCTCTAAATTCGCCGCAATTGATATTATGGATTTAAGGGATGCGCCTTTTAAAGAAACAAGATGGCGTTTGCGCAATATATTTAAGTCAATATCATGCCCATGATATCGCGCGACCATGGCTAAACAGGCAAGGCCGCATTCTGTGGCCTCTGTTTGCAAAATGACAGGAACGGATCTCATGAGCCGCTCTTGCTAAATTGTGATATAATCCATTCGGCCATGGGCGTTTTATCCGGCCCAACCGTTAAAGTGGTTAGTCCAATAAATATCAGTAAAAGAACAGCGCAAATTAAAAAAATGATAGCCCAGCGCGACGGCGGGCTATGGAGGATAACTTGTCCAAAAAGAGAGCGTCCACGTGCCTCTAAGGCTTCTTTTCTGTATAAAGATTCCGTCATTGCCCCTCCTTGACCGACATAGCGTAATCGGCTTTGAAGGCGGCGAAAAGGGGTTTTATCAAAATTTAACGTTAAGTTGCGCGTCTAATGCGACGCGCAAAATATTGGCAGTTTATTTACTCAGCAGCGTCGACAGTGTCTTCGCTGCGTTTACGTGCTGGGGCTCTGCGGCGACGTTTTGGTGGCTCGTCTTCGCTAGGCGCTTCTGCGGGTTTAGTCTCAGATTCGGCGGTCACAGGCGTTTTGGGATTTTCTGTTTTGCCCTCGTCTTTGCTTGCCGTCTCTTCAGAAGGTTTTTCACTAGTCGCCTCTTCAGACGAATCACGTGAACGACGTGTTTTTTGTGGACGGCGAGTTCGGCGTTCATCAGACTTGTCGTCGCTGCTTTCTGGGCTCTCGTTAGAATCCGTACCTGCGGCCTTTCTAGCGGCTTCGCGTTCTTCTTCGCGGGCTTGGCGAGCCGCTTCATGGGCATTGGCAACACGTAAATAATGCTCGGCATGTTGCAGATAGTTTTCTGCCTTAACACGGTGACCAGATGCCGTAGCATCACGTGCAAGCGTGATATATTTTTCGTAAATCTGGCTAGCAGAACCGCGAACTTTTACGTCCGGGCCATTACTGTCCATATTCCGATTATTATTATTATGGTTTTTATTATTGTTGTTATTACGACTACGTCCGCGCTGGCGCTTCATGGCGTCATTCCTTAAATATACCCGAATATATAATGCCTAAACATGTACGGCCCCTTGCCTGACATGTTGCGAAGATTACGGGTTTAGTATGGGGGCGAATAATCTGCCACGTCCATACCATTTCGCCCTAGCAACAAAGCACGGCTTGGCCAAGTGATTTTTTTCAATATTAGCTATAAAACTAGGGATGTTGGGCCGATATAATACGGTTATGCCCTGAAAGGTCTTTACCAACACTTATAGATTGAAACCCATGATCCTTTAATAGGGTCGATACCGATGCACCTTGATCATATCCAATTTCTAGCATCAGCCAGCCCTTTGGGGTTAAATAGCCAGCACAATGAGCCGCAATATGACGATAGGCTGCTAACCCGTCTTCGCCGCCATAAAGGGCCAAATCGGGATCAAAGTTTTTTACCTCCGGCGAGAGTAGCGCCATGGCTTGGCCATCAATATAGGGTGGATTGGAGATAATGAGGTCAAAGTGCGTTTGTGGCACTGGCGCAAACCAATCCCCACAAAGGAAGGTGACCCGGTTATCGGTGTTGTGGCGTTTTGCATTTTCACGCGCAACCTTTAGGGCGGCTTCGGAAATATCTGTGGCGGTTAGAGATAGCTTAGGGTTTTCGAGCGCGAGCGTAATCGCTAGAGCGCCGCTCCCCGCGCCAAGCTCTAATATGTTGGCGGCTTTATTTTGCAATGTGCCTAATGCTTTCTCAACCAAGAGCTCCGTTTCAGGGCGGGGAGAGAGAACATGGGCATTGACCGTAAATCTTCGTCCGTAAAATTCGCGATACCCAAGAATATGGTCAATCGGTTCGCCAGCGGCGCGGCGCGCGCAAAGTAAAAGCGTATGATTAGTGTCCTGACCACTGATGGGTAACTCTTGATTTAGAATTAAGTCTGCGCGGCCACAATCAAGGCTTTCACACAAAAGGATACGCGCGTCCAAGTCAGGTGTTTCGACATTGGCCTGTTTTAATTGCTGACGAATGGCTCTGCGCAGTTCCCCTAAAGTCATTACTTTGCGCAAACTTTACGGCGTAGCACTTCGGCGCTACGAATTAGGCGGTCTAAATCTTCTGGCCGCGAAAGGCTATGGTCGCCTCCTTTGACCAGGGTGTAATCAACATCCGGACTTTCAAGCGCGCCAAGGATTTTCATTGAATATTCCCACGGCACCACAGTATCGGCTTCGCCTTGCAGGATATGAACAGGGCCGCAAAACGGGATAGGCGCGTCCAAGATTTGACGCGCACGGCCATCCTCAATTAAGCCTGCTGAATAGGCATAAGGTTCATCATAACCAGAGGGCTCATAAACAATGCCGTCGCGTTTTAGCGCCGTCTTTTGTTCAACACTCCAACTCGCGTAAGTAAGCTTTTCAGTGAAATCTGGGGCAGGATTAATCAATAGCAACCCCTTTACGCGATCTGGATGATCTATTGCCGCAAGTAGGCTTGACCACCCGCCCATAGAGGACCCGATTAATATAACATGGCCATCTGTTAATTCATCAATGATTTGGCAAACATCCGCCGACCAGCGGCTAATGGTGCCGTCTGTAAATTCACCGCCGCTTATGCCGTGGCCAAAATAGTCAAAACGAATAAAGCTTTGGCCTATGCTTCTAGCCCATTCATGAAGGTGGACGGCTTTACCGCCATCCATGTCAGATTTTAATCCGCCACACCAAATGAACGTCGGTCCTTCACCGGCATGGTTCTTATAGGCAATTTTATATCCATCAGGGGCGGTAAGGTATTTTACAGTCATAAAGGTTCATTGCGTCATGTGCTCTGATCGTCAAGTCCCTAGCGCTCACGATAGGAAATGGTTAGACAGCGCATATGAAAGTTCTCCAAGTATTACCGGCTCTCGGCTCTGGCGGCGTAGAACGCACGACCTTTGAAATGGTTCAAGCCCTAAAAGAGGCAGGACATGATGCCCATGTCGCAAGCGCGGGCGGGCGGTTGGAAGGCGATATAGCCGAACTGGGCGGGCAAATACATATTCTTCCGCTGGATCGTAAAAATCCTTTAATTTTACGCGCCGCAACGGGCGGTTTAAAGCGGATTATAAAAGAGTATAATATTGATATTGTACACGCTCGTTCGCGAGCGCCGGCTTTTCCGGCCTATTGGGCGGTTAAAGCGATGGGCGTAAAATTTGTAACGACCTATCACGGGGTTTATAATGCAAAATCGAGCCTAAAACGACGCTATAATTCTATCATGACGCGGGGCGATCACATCATCGCCAATTCCGAATTCACCAAAGCCCATATCATAAAAGAACACGGCACAGCACCAGATAAAATCACCACTATTCCGCGCGGCGTCGATTTGGCGCTTTTCCCACTAGAAGTCGATGATAGCCGGATTAAAGCGATACGCGATCATTGGGGCGTGGGCGATGATGAACGCGTACTTTTATTGCCCGGCCGTCTAACGCGGTGGAAGGGGCAGGCGGAAACGATCAAAGCCATGAAAGGCATTGATGATCTAACATTAGTCATTCAAGGCGACGCGCAGGGACGCGATGAATTTGTTTCAGAATTAAAACGCCTTACCTCTCTGCTCCCGAACGAGCGCGTAAAAATTGTCGGCCCGCACCATGATATGGCCGCAGCATACCGTGCTTCATTTTGCGCTCTAAATGCCTCGCCCAAACCCGAAGCCTTTGGCCGCGTCACCGCAGAGGCTGGCGCGATGGGAATCCCCGTTATCGCAACGGCGCATGGCGGTTCCCTTGAAATTACCGATTATGGGAAAACGGCGCTGCTTGCTATTCCGGGGGACGTTGAAAGCCTGCATACGCAAATCAAAACCCTTGCGGCCATGGGTCCAGACCAAGCACAAGAATTTGCCAAAGCCGGCCAAATACGCGCTCGTACGCTTTATACCAAGCGCGCAATGTGCGACTCGACATTAAATGTTTACAGACAGATGCTTGACCTTAAATAAATTTTAGCCTTTAGAGACGAAAGGCTTGATAAAATGGGTTAAGACGCCCATATCTGGTCAGCTTTAACAACACAGGAGAACAAAGCCATCGCTAGACGTGTCATCGCCGCCCCGCCAAAAAAGGCCAAGGGCCCCAGAATTAACCGCGATATTACGAACTCTGAAGTTCTCCTGATTATTGAAACCGGCGAAAAGAAAGGTGTTGTCTCGATTGACGACGCTTTGGCGGCTGCACGCGCCGCAGGTCTTGATCTTGTTGAGGTCGCTCCCGGTGAAACACCTGTCTGTAAAGTTCTCGATTACGGTAAGCTTCGCTTTGAAAACCAAAAGAAGAAAGCGGCCAATCGTAAAAACCAACGTACACAGGCACTCAAAGAAATTAAAATGCGTCCAAATATCGACGTGCATGATTACGGCGTAAAAACCAAAGCTATGCAAAAGTTCTTTGATCGTGGCGATAAAGTAAAAGTGACCGTACGTTTCCGTGGCCGAGAAATGGCGCATATGGATCGCGGTATGGATCTTTTGCAACGCGTCAAAGAAGATTTCGAAGAAATCGCAAAGGTTGAATTTGCACCAAAGACCGAAGGCCGCTTAATGGTCATGGTATTGGCCCCAAAATAAAATAGCTCGCGTGGCACTTGCCGCGCCGCTTACCACGTTAGGATTTAATCATGCCCATACGCTCGCGATGTTTAACACATAACGAGACAGGAAAGCTGTGGGCGACAAGCTGCGAAGGCACGGTTGTCACGATTAAAACGGGCCTCCCGGATAAATTAAAATCACGTGAGAAAATTTTTAACGACCCTGAAGCCGCTCTTAAATATGCGGCCAAAGAAGAATGGGCGCGCCTGAAAAAAGGGTTTATCCTCTCGGCCCCGACCCCCAACCTCAAAGCAGAAAACGGACAGCCGTCTTTGCATCTTTATGTTGGCGGTGGTTATACGGGCGCGCTGCTTGTAACGGAGTATAAGGGCCAAATTCTCACCAATGTTGACCCTAAACAGCATGATGATGATGAGAGTAGCAAGCTCTGGTGTGTTTCGCGAAATGGCGACATCACCACGCGGCTCTCTTTGCTGCCGAACCATTTAGCTCAGGAAGCGGTGCCTAAGCCTGATGAAGACAAGATTTTCCTACGTCTTAATCATGATATTTGGCAATGGACGCCCGACCCAAAACCTCAAAAACGCAGTCTGTGGAAGCTTAAACCAAAGCCCAAACCAGCCTTGCAGGAATTAATGGCAGGTGGAGCGAAGCCTGCGAGTTTTTTAAGCGCGGCGAGTGGGCGCTATGCGGGCTATGCGAATGGCCATGTGCTTGTTTATAATGACGGCGGGGCGGAGCTGTTTCGCCGTGAAATTGAATCTGAACTTTATAGCGGACACAGCCTGCAAATGGAGGGCGCATTGTCGCCTGATGGGCGGCGCTTGGCGGTCTGTTCGCGCGCAGGCCTGATTGATATTTTCAACCAAGAGAACGGCGAGACCGCACAAATAACGGGTGATTTTGAAATGATTTCAAAATTGCAATTCTCACCAGATGGCAGTTACCTGATCGCACGTGAAATGTATGGTGGATGGCGGCTTTTGGCGTTTGATATCGCGGCCAAAGCCCCTCTGGAAAGCTGGCCTGATTTCGGCAATATCGCCAATGGGGATTTCGCTCTTGATCCCAAAACTAACCGCCTAGCGGTTCGGGTCGAAAAAACAGTCAGCCTTTATGATTTGACTAAGTTTAAAAAAAATTCATCCTTTGACATCGAACATATGGTCAAAAAAGCTAACGTCGCTTGGATTGACGGCAACATAGCCGTGCGCACAGATTACGGATGCCTAAGCGTTTATGCGGTATAACCCTAAAACTGCATCAAGATTAAACCCGTTACCAGCAAAGCAGAAAATAAAACACGTTGATTGCCAAAGGCTTCTTTCAACCAGATTTTAGCAAGGATAGCTCCAAAGAGGATTGATGTTTCACGCAAGGCAGCAAGCTGCGCTATGGGGGCAATCGAAAAGGCATAAAGCGCTGTTCCAAAGCTAACCAAACTTAAAACGCCACCAATACCGCCACGTTTTAAGTCCTGTGTGTTTAATGCCAAAAGCTGTCGTCCGCGCTTAAAGGCAATCAATGCCGTGATGCAAATGCCATCAATTATGAAAAACCAAACAAGATAGCTCATTCTATTGCCTGATACACGAATACCCTTGGCATCAATCACCGTATAAAGCGCCGTCATGACACCGCAAAAGACGGCAAAACCAAGGGCGGATTTTTGTAACGCGGAAATGGATTGCCCGGTCCAGCCAATCCCGATCAGGCTGATGACAACAATACTAAGTCCGGCAAGGGTTAGTGTCGATTGTGTTTCCTGTAAAATGAGAAAAGCAAATAGAGTCGCGAGCGCAGGCGCAATGCCGCGCATAATGGGATAAACAAGTGAAAGATCGCCCCGGTTGTAACTCGCCACTTGCGAAAGCTGATATAGAAAGTGAACCGCCGCACCCATCGCGAGCCATACCCAAGCTTGTGAAGTCGGCATGTCTACAATGAAAGCAAAGGGAGCCGCAATACTCGCGCAAGTAAAGCCTAATAACCCCCGGTAAACTAGCTTATCGCTCGCGCCCTTCATAAGGGCGCTAATGATGACATGCAAAAAAGCGGATAAGAGGATTAGAACTGACGCCAATAAAAGAGGCGACATTACAGTGTGGTTCGTTTGTTTGACGTCATTTTAAACGCCGCAGAGAGCTAATGCCGATCGTCAAAATGCCAAGGCCTAGGAACAAACATAGCGGCCCGTAATATAATTGGTCCATCTCCCTAAAGGGCATTTCAGGCGTCAATGCGGCCCACCCATATGTATAGGTGATGAGACCGCGTAATAAAAAGATAGCGGCAAGGGGAAGTGTTGCGAAAGACAATAGTTTCCGTGGAATGCGTGACAGTTTCATTTGGTACGAAGCCGCCAACGTTATAAAAATAGCGATCAATAAGCAAAAGGCGACGATGAAACAAGCTGCCGGCGACGGCATTAACTCAACTCCAGGAAAGCCCGCGACAGTTTTAGCAAGCTGACCCTCATCGTCAATGGGCACCCAGATTTTAAACCCCCATAATATATGAAAGATAGCGATTGTGGCTAAGGTGGCTGAAATAATGAGTGATAAAATTTTCATAGCTTAGCCATGTGTGGTTTATTTGTGGGTATGTTAACTGCCCGTATCAATCAGGGCGTCGGCGACACCCGAAAGGGCGGCGGCGAAGACGGGGGCAGAGAAGTTTTCTAAATCTTCCACCCGTTCACCAATGCCGATGGCGTGAATAGGCAGGCCGAATTTATCGGAGAGCGAAACGAGGACGCCGCCCTTGGCCGTACCGTCCAACTTGGTCATCACGAGGCCTGTCACGCCCGCCGTGTCTTTGAACACTTCGGTTTGCGAGAGCGCGTTTTGACCAACGGTCGCATCCAGCACGAGAATACAATGATGCGGCGCGGTGGGGTCTTGTTTCTTAATCACGCGCACGACTTTGGAGAGCTCGTCCATCAACTCCGTACGGTTTTGAAGACGACCCGCTGTGTCGATCATCAATATATCAACGTTGTCTTGTTTCGCGCGATCAATAGCATCGAACACGAGGCCCGCCGCATCTGAGCCTAGTTTGCCTGACACAACGGGCGCGTCGGCGCGCTCACCCCAGACGGTAAGTTGCTCTACGGCGGCGGCGCGGAATGTATCACCCGCCGCGAGCATGACGGATTTACCTTGGTCGCGATAACGCTTGGCCATTTTCCCGAGTGTCGTCGTTTTTCCTGATCCGTTCACGCCAACGAATAGAAGGATTTGCGGCTTGGTCGTGTCAAGGATGATAGGTTTTTCGAGCGGCGTTAGGATATCTGAAATCACATCGGCAAGGGCGATTTTGATTTCCATGTCAGTGACTTGTTTGTCGAACTTGTCTTTCGCCAAAAGAGCTGTGACTTTACTTGCGGGGCCAATACCAAGGTCAGATGTAATCAGGATATCTTCAAGGTCTTGCAGTGCTTCTTCGTCCAACTTGCGCTGTTTGAACATAGAGGACATCTGATCCGACATGCGAGAGGTCGATTTTTTAAGGCCCGATGTAATACGGCCCATAAACCCATCACCGCCGTCATTCTCAGCATCGTTTTTTGCAGCGCTTTTCGCGGTGATTCTTTCAGCGGCTCTGGCCCTAGCTTCGGCGGCGGTGGCGGCGTCTTCTGCGGCTTTGGCTTCGGCTTGTAATTTTGAAATTGCGTCGGCGTCAGCCTTAGCTTTTGCGGCGCTCAGTTCTTTGGCTTTGGCCTCCGCTTCAAATCGTTTTTTCTCAGCCGCCTCTTTCGCCTTGGCCTCGGCGTCTTGTTTGGCTTTTAGGGCGGCAGCGTCGCGTTCGCTCTTTTCCTTTTTGGCTTTTTCAAGCGCGATCTTTTCATCCGCTTTGCGTTTCGCTTCGGCTTTAACGCGCTCTTCTTCGGCCTTTTTTTCCGCTGCGATGCGCTCCGCCTCGACCTTTTCGCGCGCAAGCTTTTCTGCTTCCGCCTTACGAATGGCCTCTGCGGCGATTTGCTTTTTCTCTTCCGCCAGCCGCTTGGCGGCTTCAACATCTTTTAGGGCTTGCGCTTCGGCTTTGGCTTTTTCTTCGGCTTCAACACGTAGTTTCTCTTCATCCGCCAGAGATTGTCCCGACGCCGCTTCGTCTTGTTCGCGGGCAGATTTGAGGGCGGCGGCATTAATCGCTGCCATGCGCGCGGCCATTTGTTCATCAACAAGTTTTTGTTGTGCGGCCTTTTCAGCCGCCGCTTCGGCAAGCTTATCCTCTTTGGATTTCAGGCCAAAGGCGCGCTTTAAAAACCCGCCTTTTTTCTTTTTATCTTCACTCATCGATTAGCTTTCCGATTACAAATTCGCCGTCATGCGCAATGATTTCGACACGCGCAAAGCTACCGCTTTTGGGCGGGTTGTCTACCTTCACACGTGTAAAATCAGGCAGGCGCCCGAGGCCGTCATTCTCAAACAGGGCGATATCAGTCTGCCCGATTTTCGTATCCAGATGCTTACGGCGTTCCACTTCCCCCGCTTGTCGCAGCGCTTTTGCGCGCGCCTTAATAACCGCGCCGTTCACAGGCGGCATTTTCGCGGCGGGTGTACCTTCGCGCGGCGAATAGGGAAAGACGTGGAGCCACGGAATGCTGATCTCATCGATGATCGCTTTGGAGTTTTCAAACATAATCGCGTCTTCAGTCGGGAAACCCGCGATGATATCCGCGCCAAATGTGATTTCAGGGCGCGCGGCTTTCAGGCGGCGGCAGAGCGTGATGGCATCTTCGCGTGAATGGCGGCGTTTCATCCGTTTTAAAATCATGTCATCACCTGCTTGTAATGAGAGATGCAAATAAGGCGTCATGCGAGGTTCGGTGGTCAGCGTTTCAAACAACACCTCATCCACTTCGGCAGGGTCAATGGAGGATAACCGCAGGCGCTGTAAATCAGGCACAAGTTTTAAAATACGCCGAACCAAATCCCCTAGCGGCGGCGTACCAGGTAGATCTCCGCCCCAACTGGAGAGGTCAACACCAGTCAGCACGACCTCGCCATAACCTTGCGCCGTGAGTTGTTTAACATGGGCGACGACTTCGCCCGCAGGCACAGACCGCGCTTGCCCGCGCCCGAACGGGATAATGCAAAAAGTACAGCGATGATCGCATCCGTTTTGAACTTGCAGGAAGGCTCGTGTGCGGTCTTGGGATTTGGACAGTTCGCGGTTCCCGCCGCTTATAAGCTGAGGGGCGGTTTCCGTCACGGCCATAATATCATTCACGCGAATGGGCTCGGAGCCGAACAAGGTTTCCGGTTCAAACGTCCCCGCCAGCATTTTTTCTTGATTGCCGATGACGGCATCGACATCGGGCATATCCGCAAAGCTTTGCGGATCGATTTGCGCGGCGCAGCCTGTGACGATGATCTTCGCGTCAGGGCGATCTTTCTTGGCGCGGCGAATGGCTTTGCGGGAGTTTCGCACGGCTTCGCCCGTTACGGCGCAAGTGTTGATGATGACGGTATTTTTCAGGCCTGCGTCTTTGGCATGGCCGAGTGCCACATCAGATTCATAGGCATTGAGGCGGCATCCTAATGTGACGACGTCTACACTGTTTTCAGGCTCGGATGTCATCAGACGTTGTCGTCCATTTCAACCTCAATGGGGCCTGTCATAATGACGTGATCATCCGACTCGCGCCATTCAATATAGAGCATGCCGCCGTCAACTTCGATTGCTGCTTTGCGGCCAATGCGGTTCTGGCGCACAGCCGCTACGAGGGCTGCGCAAGCACCTGTTCCGCAGGCAAGTGTCATCCCTACGCCGCGTTCCCACACCCGTAGGCGAATTTTATCGGGGCCGTCAATGCGAGCGAAACCGACATTCACTTGTTCGGGGAAGAGGGGATGAAATTCAATCATGGGCCCAACTTTTTCAGGCTTTGCCGTTTCGAAATCGTCTACAAAAAAAACACAATGCGGGTTCCCCATGCTGACCGCGCCAGGATTGGATAGCACGGGGGCATCAATCGGGCCGAGTTTGACGTCGATATGGTGCGTGTGCATGACTTCTGCGAGGGGAATTTGCTGCCACTTTAATTTAGGCGGGCCCATATCAACAGAGATTTGATTTGGCCCTGCGTCGCGGCAACGGAGAAGCCTCGCGTTGGTTTCCAGCACCATTTCGCTCTTGCCAGTTTCCTGTAGGTACAGCCAAGAAATACAGCGCGTGGCATTCCCGCAGGCATCCACCTCAAAGCCCTTTTGGTTCCAAATTTCCATGAACGCATCCGCGCCATCGGATTTCGGCGCGCGCATAATCACCACTTGATCCGCGCCCAATTCTCCCATGACTGAGCTTCCGGGTTTGGCCATAGCGATGACTTTATCTTCGGAAAGCACAAAGCCGGGGGTCTGCCGCGCGTCAAAGACGGCGAAACGGTTTCCGGCTCCGTTCATAATTAAAAAGCGCATGGCGTTCCTTTGACGCCATATGGCGCATAAGTTCTATGCGCCATATAGGAGGCTTTGCCTTAGAATGAAAGGCTTAGCGATGTGCGCTCGCTATGGGCGAGCGGCTAGGGCTGCGGCCACTTCATCAGCCTTGGCTGATTTTAGGGCTGCGCAAAGCTCGATGGATTCAACCGTTTGCAAAAGACTGCGTTCATAGCCTGGGATGACGGCAGCGCTCTTCTCAAAGAAAGCCTTCGCTTCGTCGCGGCGCTCTAGCGTGCAAAACCCACTTGCAGTGCCCGGCATTCCGCCTTTGCGCACATCAGGGACGCGCGTATCAACAAAGAGTTTGAAATTGGATTTAAGCCAATCCCATGTCATGTCGCCAAATTCATCTGAACCCAAAAGTGAGAATACCAATGAATTGGCCTGACGACCTGTTATCGTTTCGTCATCTACAAGGGCAGTGTCCAAGAGCATGGCGGCAATGTTTTTATCTTTTGTTTGCGCGAGTGCGCCAATGGCGGCGCCTTTTTCAAAGGAAGATCCGTCTTTTGCCATGTTCAACAACTTCTCTGCCGTACCCATATTGCCCGATTTCATAGCTGCGCGAAGTGCGCGAGAAAGCATATTGGGCGCAACGGCTTTTTTGTCACCGGCTAGATAATTCCGGCCCTTTTGTGCGAAGTCAGCTTCGAGTTTTTCGTCTTGGCCATAGGTAATCAAGCGTGCGGCAAGTGTTGGCGCGAGCAAGTTGCCCTCTACGGTGTCTTTCCCCACGATCTGTGTGTAGCGTTTGGCGTACATATCTTGTGTTAGGCGCGCAATATCATCTCGGGAGGTTTCGGGAAGGTAGTCATGGAACCATGAAATCCAATCCCCGGCTTTTGAGGCAACATCATGTTCTTTTGAGGTGGCGAAAATTTCCATGCCTTCGAGGAAGACGCTCGCGTCAACTTTACCAGCGCTGAACGCAGCCTTTAGACTGTCCAGGATTGTTAAATGTTCGCGTGTGTTAAGCGCATCAAGGTTGCTGAGCAAGGCTGACCATCCTGCGTTATCTAGCGAGAAACGGTAATAGCCAGAGCCGTTTTCATTTGGCGTAATCCAAGCGGGGCAGCTCTCTAGGGTTATTTTTGACGTCATTTTCTTTTCCGTCAATAATTCGCAATGTTTAACCGTTTCGCCAGCAACGCCGAGTTTTGCGCAAACGGGAATTTCCCATGTTTGGCCTTGCTTCGTTTTCGATCCAAGAGGGGCGTAACGGGACTGACTGAAAGTCAATTCAGTCTTGCCGTCTTCGCAGCTCATGCGTGTTTCAACCAATGGCAGACCGGGTTGATCGACAAAACTTTTCATTGCAGAGACAACTTTGTCATTCTTTGATCCATCAGCAATGCTTTGGAAGAAATCATCGGCGCTTGCGACGTCATCTTGGTAACGGTCCATATGAAGACGAACGCCCGTACGAAAGGCGTCTTCGCCGAGATAGCTTTCAAACATAGAGAGAACGCCGCCGCCTTTGCGGTAGGTAATCCCGTCAAATTGGTTCATCACATTTTCAGAACGTGCCAGCGGTTCGCGAACTTTGCGGGTAGTGGCTAGCGTATCGATGTTCATGGCTCCGAGGGATGCATTAAGCGTATTGCGATCATAATTGCCTTCGGGCTGCCATATAGCCGTGGCTTTGTTGCCCATCCACGTGGCGAAAGCTTCGTTCAGCCAGATGTCTTCCCACCAGACAGGTGTGACTAAATTGCCAAACCATTGGTGGGCCAGTTCGTGTGAATGTACGCGCGCATAGCTTCGTTTTTGTGTGAGGGCAGAGTCCTCATCCATCAACATTAGATACTCGCGGTAAACAATCGCGCCGGGGTTTTCCATCGCGCCAAAGGCATATTCTGGAGCGGCGATCAGGTCGAGTTTCTCATATGGATAAGGCGTTCCGAAATACTCTTCGAGCGCCGTTAGGATGCCGTCCGTATGTTTAAGGCCATAAGTAATTTCATCTCCTTGACCTTTTGCCGTGAAGCCGCGCAGCTCTAGAGGGGTTTTGCGAATACTGTTTGGCGGGATCGTGCCGTAATCATTTATGTCATAGGGACCAGCGCCGAACGCCACGAGGTAGGTTGGGAGCGGGCGGGTTGTCGCGAAATCATGACGAATCCAGCCGTCGTCTTCTGTGGTTGCCTTTATCTCTGGCGTGTTGGCATAGACGACATCCTCAGCAGGCGAGGTAATTGACAGCGTGAACGGGACTTTATATTTTGGTTCGTCAAACCCGGGGAAAGCTTCGCGGGCGCCAAGAGGCTCGAACTGGGTGACGATATAATGCTCGTCGTCACGAGACACTTTATAAGCTGAGTTGAGCGCCATATTATACGGCGTGGTATAATCGATTTCTATGATGGCTTTACCCGCTGGAATTTCTTCTGATGATGCAAGGAATGCGACGCCAGAAGGCGCTTCGCTTTCGGGGACTTGCTGATAGGTTAAAGGGGTGCGGTTTTCACCGCGTACAAGAACGGCGCTTGTTTCATTAATGTTTTTACCATGTAGCCAAATTTTCTGTGTGGCCTTTGCAATGTCTACGTCGATCGCGACGTGCCCGCTCATGCCCGCATCATCGGGATTCATTCTAAGGTCAATGCGGTAAGCTGAAGGCACGACATTACCTGGAAGCTGTGCATGTGGAACCGTGTTTGCGTTCTGCGTGTCTGGGACTGATGCCGTCGTGTTGGCGTCCGGGGCGTCATTACAAGCCCATAGGCTAAGCGCGCAAAAGGCCGTTAAGCTTGTTTTAAAAAAAGTCATATTCAATCCCGTATATATCTGGGTTTTATGTGCGTGAAATTTCTTGTTATTGCAATTGCGGAATTTGAAGCTGAGATGCGATCTCGTTCTTAATTTTGTGACTTAATATACAATTGCCTAAATCAAGACTCGCCAAGCATTTGTGTAATGGTATAACGGCGCACAAATATGACAGATGATGCTCTTATATCTAACGACCGTACAGACGATACGGATCAACCAAAAATGCGGGGGCGTCCTGGGCGGCTCGCGCCTGAAGATTCTGCGCGTATAACACGCCGGATCACTGTGATAGCAGTATTGCTTGGTTTGCTATTAGCGGTAGGCAAAGCGTTTGTTTGGAAAGTCTCAGGTTCTGTTGGCATTTTGTCTTCGCTCGTACACTCGTCTCTGGACATGTTTGCGGCGCTTTCGACTTATTTTGCCGTGCGTTATGCCGCGCGTACGCCAGATAAAAATTACCGATTTGGCCGAGGGAAGGCCGAGAGCTTTTCAGCGGTGTTTCAAGTGTGTTTGATTGTTTTTGCCGCCGTACATTTGGCAGAAGAAGCTTATGCCCGTATTTTAAATCCAGAAAGCTTATCGCAAGGAGGTTTTGCGATTGCGTCAATGTTGCTTTTTTCGGCAGTCACACTCTGGCTTTTGTTTGCGCAAAGCTGGGCCATTCGCGCGACAGGCTCTATCGCGGTGCGCGGAGATCGTGCTCATTACTTTGCGGACCTCCTCGGCAATGTTTTTGTGATAATCGGAATTGTTTTATCAAGTTATACGAGCTTGGCGCGGGCGGATGCCGTGATTGGCTTGTTGCTGTCGCTATGGTTGCTTTATACAGCTTATCGCGTGGCAAGCCTTGCGTGGGCGCAACTTATGGATAAAGAACTGCCTGACGAAGAACGAGACTTTATCAAAGACTTGGCTCTGCAAGACCCACATGTTCAAGGCGTATTTGATTTGCGAACGCGGGCCTCTGGGCCGCATATTCATATTCAAATGCGCTTGAATATGGATGAAGGGCTGTCTCTGTCTGAGGCTCATGATATTGTGCTTGCCGCAGAAAAGCGCATGATGAGCGCATATCAAGGTGCAGACATTCTTATTCACCCTCATCCGTCGGGTTGTCAGCATGCGCATGGAAATTTACGATTTCGTGAAGAAAGTTAAGGGCGTTTAACCTTTCGTTACCTATCTTTTTATACTTAAAATGGATGCGCGTTTTATATCATTGGCCGCTAGACCCGGGCTCACGTCAAGCGCGGATAGCTCTCGCCGAGACACGTCTGAAATTCAAATTGGAGCCCATTAACCCTTGGGCGCCAGACGATACCTTTCTATCTATATGCGCCGAAGGAATGCCGCCCGCTCTTATTGATGTCACGCCAGATGGAAAAGTTGTGATTACTGGGGCAAGAGCAATTTGCGAATATATGCATGAAAGCTCCAAGAAAACGCCACTTTTGCCAGAGGGCATCATTGAACGCGCAGAAGCGCGGCGCCTATGTGATTGGTTTGATAAAAAATTCGCAGATGAGGTGAATGCCTTCATCATGCATGAACGCGTTGAAAAAACCATGATGGGCGGAGAGCCCCCTGACGCCTCGCTCTTGCGCGAGGGGCGAGACCACCTCTCGGTACATCTAAATTATATGACGTGGCTTCTGGAGCGCCGAGATTACTTGGCAGGCGGAAGCTACAGTCTTGCCGATATTGCTGCCGCTGCGCATCTATCCTGCTTGGATTTCGTTGATGAAATTAAATGGCGGGAATGGCCGGTTGTCAAAGACTGGTATCAAAAAATAAAATCTCGTCCAAGCGTACAGCCGTTATTGGCGGACCGTCTCGGCGCGCTTATACCTCCGAGGCATTATCGGAATTTGGATTTTTAAAACGGCTAAGCGCAGAATGTAAAATGCTAAAAATGTCACGCCTTTTATATACGATAGGAAGCATGGCCTTCATTTTTATTGGGGCTATGCATAGCTATGTTCATTTCACACAAATGTCAGGCGAAGAGCTAAAGCTCGCATTTGATGCGATAGGTATAGTGAATGTCGCGGGCGATCAGGCTGCCGCGTGGAATTTATGGCAAGGGCTTTCAATCTTAATGGGCTTTTTTTCGATTGCGTTGGGCGCAGTAAACTTAGCCGCGCTCTACGCTCATCCGAAAACGACCTTTCCGTCGATTACGATTTGCGCGATAAATATCTTAATGCTCTGCGTCGTGTTTTTTACCGGATATATATATCTGGGGCCGATACAAATGTTTGGCGCGCCAGCGGGCTGGCTTATGTTCGGTTTTTCTGCTTTTGGGTCGTGGCGCGCGCAAGTAAAATGAACAGCAGATAATTCTTGTTATAATCAAATTTAAAATGGGCATAAAAAAAGCGCCCCAAAACATGAGGCGCTTTTAAATTCTAAAATATCAGCTGTTTATGCGCTGACAGTGTGCGGTTGGCTTGCGTGCTTTTTGGCTGTTTCAACCAAAGCTTTGAACGCTTCCGGCTCATTACCGGCCATGTCCGCGAGGACTTTACGGTCAAGATTAATGCCGGCTTTGTTCAGGCCGTCCATGAAACGACCATAAGTCATGCCTTCAAGACGGGCTGCCGCGTTAATACGCTGGATCCAGATCGCGCGGAACTGGCGCTTCTTTAGCTTACGGCCGATATAGGCGTACTGACCGGCTTTTTCGACAGCCTGATTAGCAATGCGGAATGTGTTTTTACGGCGACCGCGATAACCTTTGGCGGCGTCGATAACTTTTTTGTGGCGGGCGTGCTTGGTGACACCGCGTTTTACTCGTGACATATTAGTACTCCGAAACTGATGTTATTTCTTTTTCTTACCGTAAGGCATGTATTGCTTGCGAATGACTTTTGCGTTGTCTTCACTTAGGACAACTGTCCCGCGAAGCTTACGAATTTGGTCATTGGTACGTTTGATCATACCGTGGCGTTTACCCGCTTGGCCGGCTTTAACTTTGCCGGACGCGGTCAGTTTGAAGCGCTTTTTAGCACCTGACTTGGTCTTCATTTTAGGCATTTCGGTCTCCTTAGATATGCAAACCCTTCAGACCCGAAGTGTTTGCGGC
>JBMYWT010000004.1:0-16945 GCA_049607665.1 Maricaulaceae bacterium | reverse complement strand
TGCCATTAGCCCACATCGCTGCGTTACCCCATTTGGGGATAGCGGCTTATAACGGGCGCGCGGCCAAATGCAAGCCGCTTTATGACGGATTTGTGGGTTGCCGCGCAGAGCGTGAGCTTTTACGTGTATGCGCACTAGGAGACGAACTGGGGAGAGCTAAATGAAGATTTTTACACTGCTTAATGGGGGCTTCTACGTCCTGTTCGGATTATACGGCGCATTTATGCCCAAAGGCTTGGCTGATTTAATGGGATGGACGCCTGATTTGCTTGGGCATCATGAGATCAGAGCCACATTCATGGCAATCGCTGCGCTGGGAGTCATGGCGCTTATCATTTGCGGCAAAATCAAAGATCAACGCCCGATGGTCTTGTGCTTTATCGGCGTTACGCTGGCTTTGGCATCGGGTCGCCTGTTGGGATTATTGCTGGATGGATACGGCCCCGTGCAAACTTATTATGAATTGGGGTTTGAAACCATTTGGGCATTGCTCGGCTTTATACTATATCGCCGTGGAACCCGATTGATTGCTTAGGATTTTACGTGACTGAAACACCAACACCTGAACCGCGTAAGAGCAATAATTTCTGGATCGACTTCGGCCCTGTCGCTATATTTGTAGGGGCCTATCACTATTTACGCCGCAGCGACCCTGATGGCGCGATGCTGACGGCGGCAGGCATATTTATGGTCGTGGCTGTGATTGCTTTGGCCTATTCGCGGGTGAAAACAGGGAAGTTTTCGGGCATGTTATTGCTCACTACAGCGATCATTGTCGTCACAGCTGGTCTTGCGATATTCTCAGGCAATAAAACGATTTTTTATATGAAGCCGACAATCGTGAACATATTGTTCGGGATAGGTGTTCTAGGCGGTGTTCTACTCAAGAAAAACGTCATCAAAATGCTGATGGGCGAAGCGATTGAATTGCCTGATGTGGCTTGGACGAAATTGGCTGTGCGCTGGGGCGTTTTCTTCTTCGTGTTGGCGGCGATCAATGAATATGTCTGGCGCAATTACAGCGAAGAATTTTGGGTTAACTTCAAACTCTTCGGCTTCATGCCCATCACTATTCTATTCACGCTCACGCAAATCCCATTTATCATGAAAAACGGCAAAGTTCGCGGCGTAGAATAAAGCTAGCTAGCTGCGACCACGCGGCTATCGCTTTCTTTGGGCTGACACGTTAAGAGCATTTCATGGCGTCTAAAGTTATCACATTTTTCCGCATGATGCGTACGGGCTGGGTGCTTGTGCGCCATGATGCGTTGGTGCCCGCCGAATATGCGGGAAGCGTGCCTTTGCCTGTGCTGTTGATGGGCGGCGTTTCGCGCTTGTTTGCGATACGTGGCCGCGCGGATAATCCAGGCGAACGCTTTGCGGGCGCGCTGGAAAAACTCGGCCCCGCCTATATTAAATTTGGGCAAATCCTTTCGACACGCGGTGATATGCTCGACCCCGTTTTCGTCGAAGGGCTGTCACGCCTAAAGGATAAAGTTCCGCCATTTGAAATGGAACGCGCCGAGGAAATGCTTGCCGCTGAATGGGGCGTGCCGTGGACAGATCGGCTAGAGAGTCTCTCGCCGCCAATCGCCGCCGCCTCTGTGGCGCAAGTTCATAAAGGTGTTTTAAAAGACACAGGCGAAACGGTTGCTGTGAAAATCCTGCGCCCCAACATCCAAGAGCGTATGCGCCGCGACATGGATGTCCTTGCGATGGTTGCGGGCTTTGCCGAAATCTTCGTCCCTGCCGCGAAACGTCTGCGGCCCAAAGAATTCATCTCAACGGCGGGACGCGCTGTGATGCTCGAACTTGATCTGCGCCTCGAAGCGGCTGCTGCGAGCGAGCTAACAGAACCAGGGCAAGAAACAGGATTTTATAAAGTCCCCGAATTGCATTGGTCGCTGGGCGGGAAGTCCGTCATGGTATCTGAATGGATTGACGGCAAAGCCATGTCCGATCCGGCGATCCTGACGGACCCACTTTATAATCCCAACGCCATCGCCGAAAAAGTGATGCAAAGCTTCCTGGCCTGTTCGTTCGATTACGGTGTGTTTCACGCCGACATGCATGAAGGCAATATGATCGTCACGCCGCGCACAGAGGAAGGCAACGGCGGAGAACTTGTGCTGATTGACTTTGGCATCATGGGCCGATTGGAACCCAAGGAGCAGCGTTTTCACGCCGAAATTCTTTATGGCTTCCTACAGCGCGATTACCGCCGCATCGCCGAAGTTCATTTCGAGGCGGGCTATGTCCCCGCGCACCATACCGTTGATGATTTCGCCAGTGCCTTGCGCGCCGTGGGTGAACCGATTTTCGGGAAACTCGCAGGGGATGTCTCAATGAGCAAAGTCTTGACGCAACTGTTTGAGATCACAGATATTTTCGATATGGAAATGCAGCCGCAACTCATCATGCTGCAAAAAACTATGATGCAGACAGAGGGCGTGTGCCGCCGTCTTAATCCTGATTTTGATATGTGGGAAACCGCGCGGCCTATCGTCGAGGCGTCCATGCGCCGCGAACTTGGCCCCGAAGGGCGGATCAATGATCTGCTCGATGGGCTCGATAAAGCCCGCCGCACGCTCGAACGTCTGCCAGACGCGACAGAAAATATTGCCCGCCTTGCCAAGGCGTGGGCTGACGGCGAAGTCGATCTCGCGCCGCAGAAGGAAACGCCTAAGGCTAACATCACGGTGATTAAACCCGTTGCATGGGCAGGCCTTGGCGCGCTATTAGCGTTAGGCGGAGCATGGGCTGCCGCGCAATTATAGCCTTAAGGTCAGCGTGACAAAAACAAGCGACAGACAAAGAGTTCTCTTAATTATAGGCGGCGGAATTGCGGCTTATAAATCGCTTTTCCTAATACGTGTCCTCGCGAAACGCGGGATTGATACGCGCGTGATCCTTACTAAAGGCGGCAGCGAATTTGTGACGCCGCTCTCTGCGGGGGCCTTATCGGGCGACCGCGTATTTACTGATTTATGGGACCTGACTGCCGAAGCTGAAATGGGCCATATCGAATTATCCCGCCAAGCGGACTTGGTTGTCGTTGCGCCCGCGACTGCGGATATCCTCGCCAAAGCCGCCCAGGGCATTGCTAATGATTTGGCGACGACGACGTTGATGGCGACGGATAAGCGCGTGCTCTATGTGCCCGCGATGAATGTCCGCATGTGGGACGCGCCCGCGACGCAGCGAAACATCGAAACGCTTAAATCTGACGGGCAATATGTGCTGGGGCCAGACGAAGGCGCGATGGCGTGCGGGGAATATGGTTATGGCCGTATGTCTGAACCCGAAGATATTGCCGATGCCATTGAGACATTATTATCAAGCAGCCAGTCGATTGACCGCGCACAGCCATTAATGGGACGTTATGCTCTCGTGACGGCGGGGCCAACGCGCGAAGCGATTGATCCTGTGCGCTATCTCTCTAATCACTCATCAGGCAAGCAAGGCTATGCGATAGCGAGCGCGCTCCGGGAGCTCGGCGCAGAGGTTACGCTTGTTTCGGGGCCTGTGAACTTGCCATGTCCTGTTGGCGTGACGCGCGTAGATGTAGAAAGCGCGCGTGATATGCTGGGGGCATGTGAGGCGGCTTTGCCTGCGGATATCTTTGTCTCTGTTGCCGCCGTTGCCGATTGGCACGTCGAAGGCACGTCCGCGCAAAAAATCAAGAAAGATAAATCAGGCCTACCGACATTTAAATTTGCGGAAAACCCTGACATTCTTAAAACATTATCAAATGCCAAAAACCGCCCGCAACTCGTGGTCGGTTTTGCCGCTGAAACCAATGACGTGATAGCACACGCGCAAGCTAAACTCACGCGCAAAGGCTGCGATTGGATTATCGCTAATGATGTCTCAGGTGACGTCATGGGCGGGGATCATAATGAAATGATTTTAGTGACGGATGGCGATGTAGATCACTGGCCGCGTCAATCCAAAACGATGGCGGCGAAAACACTGGCGGCAAAAATTGTAGAGGCTTTTTAGCATGAAAACTTATTTAAAACTATGTTTTGCAGGGGCCTGTATTCTCGGTAGCAATGTTACAGCTTTCGCTGATGATTGTGAGTTGATTGTGATGAACCCTGCGAAAAGCGATAGCCAAGAGGCTATTTTGGCCGCTGCAGAATATCATTCGGCGGAGGCTTTCCTCAAGAGTGTTTATGACGCAGATAAAGACACAATTATGACGGTTGAGGAAAAGCCTATTCGTGCCGTGATGTGTACGCGCGAAAATGTTGTGCCAACTTTGCGGGATTTACCGTTAATTCAAACAGGTTTACCATTATCTTTGTCGCAAGATTTCAATGCGACCGATAGTAGCCTTCTTACACTTTATGATGATGGCAAAGATTATAAGGCCGATTATTCGGGCCCGGCTTTGTCAAAGCCGGACGAGAAAAACCTGATTGAAATGCTCGAAGTGTTCCAACTCCAGCGCCTCGCAAAATAGGAGGCTGATATGAGCCTGACTGTAGAAATTAAAACGTTATCTCATTTCGGTGAACTGGAACTGCCGGCTTACGAAACTGTCCTTGCGGCTGGGGCTGATTTACGCGCCGCAGTACCTGCTCATGCTCCCATGACATTGCAACCAGGTGAGCGCGTATTGGTGCCAACGGGGCTGTCGATGGCTCTGCCTGCCGGCTATGAGGCACAAATCCGTCCGCGTTCGGGACTGGCTTATAAACATGGAATTACGTGCCTGAATACGCCCGGCACAATTGACGCTGATTATCGCGGAGAGGTGAAAGTGCTGCTGATTAATCATGGCCAAGACGCCTTCACAATTAATCGCGGCGAACGCATCGCGCAAATGGTCATCGCGCCGATCACCCAGCCCGAATTTGTCCAAGTGGATATCTTATCCGAAACAGCGCGCGGCGCTGGGGGCTTTGGCAGTACGGGTGTTAAATAGTTTGCCTCCAGAATGATCGCTGATCCCATTTTTTGGATCACCGCCGTGATAGCCGTTATCATTACGGGGATTTCTAAAGGCGGGTTTGGCGGGCTGGCGTTAATGGCTGTGCCGCTCATGGCGCTCACGATTTCGCCCGTGCAAGCTGCCGGTATTTTATTGCCGATTTTAATTGTTATGGATTGGACGGGTGTGTGGGCCTACCGCAAGCATTGGGACAAGCGGATACTGATCTATATGCTGCCTGGTGCGATTGCGGGCATCGCTTTGGGTGGGCTGCTAGCAGGTTATGTTGATGATCGTCTTGTGCGAACTTTTGTGGGCTTGATTGCGATTTTGTTTTCGCTCTATGCGATCGCCAAGCAATTTACGAAAACTGGTTTCACCGTGAGCGCGCTCAAGAATAATCACGCGGCCGGAGCCGTTGCAGGTGTTGTGGCAGGCTTTACCAGCTTTATCGCCCATGCAGGCGGGCCGCCGTTCCAGGCCTACGTTATTCCCCAAAACTTAGAGACGCGGATCTATGCAGGGACGGCGGTGATGTTTTTCTTTGTCGTGAATTTCGTCAAAATTATGCCTTATGCGATGATCGGGCAATTTGATAAAACCAATCTGACAACGTCATTAGTCTTAATTCCGCTTGCGCCTGTCGGCGTGTTAATCGGAGCGTGGCTGGTGACACGGATTAACCAAAAGATATTTTACCGTATTCTCTATGGCCTAATTTTAATTGTCGGTTCGAAGCTTTTATATGACGGCGTCGCCGCTTAAGAGATTTCGCAATTATGGCCTTCACACCAAATTAAGACAGCCTTGGTACGAGGGGAGTATTATGTTGATCAAAGCTTATAAACAGATGAAAAATGCGGCGGGTTACTCGGCTGAGGGCTTGATGTTCATGCTGCGGAATGAGTTCGCGGCGCGGCTTGAGATTTATATTTTCGTGACGACCATGGTGATCTTCGCCCTTTTAAAAGTGCCGTTCACCTCTTTTATGATCGCCGTCATTTTGATGTTGACCTTAATGGCGATGGAGAGCCTCAACACCGCCATCGAAGTCATGATCGACCATATTTCCCCTGAGATCAGTCCTGTTGGCAAACACGCCAAAGACCTGGGGTCTTTTTCCGTCATGTGTTTGCTGTTCGTGAATTTGATTTATGGGTTTTATGTGATCCTTACGTCAAATTTCGTGCAGGGCCTAATTACCTAAGCCGCGCCTATCGCGTCTCCGCAGGCGACGCCACTGGCCCAGGCCCATTGGAAATTATGCCCTCCGAGGTGCCCCGTCACGTCGACAACTTCGCCGATGAAATAAAGCCCTGTTACGGTTTTCGTTTCAAAGGTTTTCGATGAGAGCGCATCTGTGTCTACGCCGCCTTTGGTGACTTCGGCGGTGCGGTAGCCTTCGCTGCCTGCTGGGCGGATGTGCCATTGATTGACCATCAGCGATAGATTAGCGATGGCTTTGTCGGACAGGTCTGCCAGACGCTCTGCCTTTTCATGTGAGGCAATATAATCCGCCAACCGGGAAGGGATATATTGCGTCAGCCATTTGGCGGGCGAGACACGAGGGCGCGCCAGACGATCTGTTTTCAGGCGCTCTGTGATATCAATGCCAGGGGCCATATTGACGGTGATGGCTTCGCCCGCTGACCAATAGGAACTGATCTGTAAAATCGCGGGGCCAGACAAGCCGCGATGGGTGAAAAGCATAGCTTCGTCAAAGACGGTCTTTTCATGCGAAATAACTGTATCCACACTCACGCCCGACAGAGCCTTAATTGGCTCTTTCAGGTTATCGGTAAACGTTAGCGGCACAAGGGCGGGGGCTGTCTCGATTATATTCAGGCTAAACTGCTTCGCGATGTCATATCCAAATCGGCTCGCACCCATTTTCGGAATAGACGGCCCGCCCGTGGCAATCACAAGCGATGTGCAGCTTAAGGATTGCCGTTCTGTCGTCAGCGTAAATCCGCCGCCTGCGTTTTGCCGCACATCCAAAACCGACGTCCCGAGCCAAATCGTGATGCCCGCCTCGTCACATTCGCTCACCAGCATATCAATGATCTCTTGACTCCGCCCGTCACAGAAAAGCTGCCCCTTGGTTTTCTCATGGAAGGCAATGCCGTGCGAGGTGGCCAAATCCATAAAGTCATAGGGGGTATAGCGGCTTAGGGCGGATTTAGCGAAATGCGGGTTTTCACTCAGAAAGTTATCAGGGCCGCAATGTATATTAGTGAAATTACAGCGCCCGCCGCCCGAAATGCGGATCTTCTCGCCTGGTTTATCGGCGTGATCGATCAGCAGAACAGATTTGCCGCCCCGCCCCGCCCGCGCGGCGCACATTAACCCTGCGGCGCCTGCGCCGATAATGATGGCGTCGAAATTTTGTGACATGAAGGCCTCTTTTGTGTTGGGCTTTAATGAATATGAACGCCGAATATACAGATGTTCGATTATAAACAATCCTTAAGCTACATAAGGTGTTTTGTTCATAAGTCGTTTAGTTTTTACCCTTTAAAGCCCTGTTCATTATAATTTAGAAACAGGATATACCATGTTTAAACCTCTTTTATCCGGCGCGCTTGTAGCTCTGGCATTTTCTAGCCCAGCTTATGCGGGTGTGGCTGACGGCTGGGCTGGCGAAGCCTCACTCTCTGGGTCACGTACAACGGGTAATACAAAAACCGAAGATTTGGGCCTTGCTCTTAATTTGGCGAAAACAGATGGCGTGTGGCGGAATAAATTTAATGCGGCTGTAGACTACGGTAAAACAGGTGGTTCGAAAGATAAACAACGCCTGGCTTTAGGTTACCAAATTGACCGCGATGTTAATGAGCGTCTTTATGTTTACGCCAATGCGGATTATTTCCAAGATGATTTTGGGGCGTTTAAACAAGGTCACTTTATTGGCACAGGTCTTGGTTACAAAGCTATCCTTCCAGAACCAGTAGGCTGGAATCTTGAAGCTGGTCTGGGTTACCGTTCACAAAAATCGCGCCCTGTGGCGCCGGCGCTACCGATGACAGAAAATGAATTGGCTCTCCGCGCGCGCTCTGATTTTGATTATAAGTTCAACGATAATGTCTCACTTTATAATGACACGGAGCTCTTATACTCTAAAAGCGATACATATGTTTGGAACGAAACAGGCATCACAGCGCAGCTAATGGGTAATCTTGCCGCGCGTGCCTCATACCGTGTCGATCATCATAGCGATGTGCCAGTTGGCACGAAAAAGACAGATACAATCACCCGTATTGGCGTCGTTTATACCATTAAATAAGCCGCTTTGGCTTTGCCGAGTTAAATTGGCATAAAATCGCGTTGCGCTTGCTCGGCCTCTCGGCTATAGGGCGCAACGCTAACGCCTATGCAGTGAGGTGGCCGAGTGGTTTAAGGCGCACGCTTGGAAAGCGTGTGTGCGTTAATAGCGTACCGAGGGTTCGAATCCCTTCCTCACTGCCAGCGCGTATTTTGATTAATGTCCCAAAAAGGATTCATGTCACATTTTACTTCACATGAAACCATAGCCGCCGAAACCGATACGCCTCTTTTTATTTTTGGTGATCACGCTTCGAAATTTATTCCACCTGCGTTTGATAATCTCGGTCTGTCGGGTGAAGATTTAACGCGCCATATTGCGTGGGATATCGGCACGGACTTTATTATCCGTAAGCTCTGCGAGACCTTTGAATGCGGGGCGCAGATTGCGTCTGTCTCGCGTCTTGTTATTGATATGAACCGCGACCCTGACGCCGCAGGATTGATTCCGCCTCAGAGTGACGGGAGCCTTATTCCTGCCAATCAAAACCTATCCGCCGATGACGCGCGTAATCGCTGCGACACCTATTATACGCCTTATCACGCAGCACTTGGCACACAGCTAAAACAGGTTAGCAGCGATCTCGATAACCCGCTGATAATTTCCCTTCATAGTTTCACGCCGCATCCTTTGACGGGCGAAGAACGAGAGACAGATATAGGACTCTTGGTTAAACATGATTTTGAAACGGCGGAACGGTTTGTTGCTTCATTTGAAGGCACGGGGCTTAGCGTGAAAATCAACAAGCCCTATTCCGCCTATGAGCTGAATCACACGGTTGATATGCATGTTGCGCCGCTTGGTCTGCGCCACCTTGCAATCGAGATTAGGCAAGACCATATTGATACGGACGAGACGGCGGCGGCGATGGCAGATTTGCTAACGCAGCACATAAGGCCGCTCTTGGGCGCATAGGAGATATCATGTTGGCGACTCATTCAACGCACCACGTAAATGGCACGAATATGTTTGCAGATTACCCGGATGGGTTTGAGCAGGCCTTGATTGGTATGGGGTGTTTTTGGGGGGCAGAACGTATTTTCTGGAAACTGGACGGCGTGCATACGACGTCTGTGGGCTATGCAGGCGGTCATGACGGCAGACCAGATTATAAATCTGTGTGTACAGGCGCGACGGGTCATGCTGAAGTTGTGCATATCGTGTTCGACCCCAGCGTGATTTCCTATTCGGAAGTTTTGAAAGTGTTTTTTGAAAACCACAATCCGACGCAAGGTAACCGCCAAGGCAATGATGTCGGTAGCCAATACCGCAGCGCGATTTATACCTATTCCGATGTGCAGGCTGAGCAGGCGAAAGCCTCTGCGGCGTATTATGATGCGGCCTATCAAGCGGAGGGCCACGGCGCTCTGACAACTGAAATTTTACCCGTGCCAACCTATCACCCCGCTGAAGATTATCATCAGCAATATTTGAATAAAAACCCGCAAGGTTATTGTATGCATGGCCCGACGGGGGTGAGCTGCCCATTGCCGCCGCGTAAAAAACTCGCGAGCTAAGGCGCGCAATCATTACAAAATGATAAGGCTAATAAAAAGGGGTGTTAAGGCGGGCGAGGCCTGTTAAACTTAACGCTTAATGAAAAAGCCATTTCGTATAATAATATTGCATATGCGCGGTAAGGATAGCGGGTTTTCACTTTTGGAGACCCTCTTTGCCTTGGCGATTATGTCGCTCGCTTCTTTGGCTTTGTTCCAGTCAACATCTTCTATGCTCAAACTTTCTGACCGTGCAGTACAAGCGGGTGAGCGTGTGTTGGAAGGAACATTAAATAGAAAAGCTTTGACGAATCTTATTGATGCCATTTTGCCGATATGGCCAGAAGAAGAGCAGGGAGAGTTTAAAGGACGGCATAACTACTTAGAAGGGCTCTCGTCTGATGCATTGAATGCTCAGGGGCAAAAGCCAACTCTTTTTCGTTTGTCGTTAAAAAAACAAGGATTTGGTTTTAATTCTTCTAGTCTTATTTATCATCTCATTGCGGATGCAAAAATAGAAAATAAAGACGAAGAATGGGTTTTGTTTTCAAATATTCCGTCTACGGCAAAATTTTCTTACATGGGTATTGATCACACGTGGTATGAAACATGGCCCCCAGAACCGCTTCCCGTGAGTGGGTATTTTAACGACCACTTGTTTGCAGAGCCAGCGCCTTTACCAGAAGTGATCAAACTTGAGGCGGACGGAAAAATACTTTGGATAGGGCGTATATCACGTTATCGTGCACTCCCTTTGCGGTTCGAATTTGGGCGCGATAATCTATAATGCAAAATTTTGTTTTCTTTAAGCGCTTAGCAAGCATTAGTTCACGCCGAACCAATTTTGAAAAAAACCACAATGATGAAGGTTTCGTGCTACCGTATGTTTTGGCTGTGGTTGCTATATTAGCGGTTGCTGGCGCGATAGCGATGGGTCGTTTGCAGCGTAGCACGAATATGATTGCTGCTGTGCAGGCGCAAACACGTGCCGAGAGTATTATGGCAAGTGTTGAAGCGCAAGTTATCCATGCTTTGTTAAGTGCAAGCCCTGTTGTTGAGGGATATGACTTGAACCCAGAAAGCCCGATTTGGACTGAATTCGGCTTTATGTCTGCTGACGCCGCGCGTATGTTAAAAGCCGGAGAAGAGGATACGATAGAGCCTAATATATGGAAAGCAAAAGGCGAGCCCCGTTTGGTAAATACGCCGCAAGGGCCCGCGATTGTAACGATGCAAGATGTATCTGGATTTGCCTCTATAAATCGCCCTGGAACAGGAAGAATTAAAAGCATATTAGAGCATGCGGGATTGAGTTCGCCCGAAGCGCGCCGCCTTATCCGACGATTGCAAGATTATACGGACATGGATGATCGCCGAAGTGCTCAAGGCGCAGAACGTAGGGATTATTATTTGAAAAAAAGAAAGTTGCCAACAAATTCCCCTTTGCGTTCCTATGGTGAACTTATAAGTGTGATGGGGTGGAGTGATGCATTGTTGCAAATGGATAAGTTAGTCTTGATGGATTTAATGACTCTTAGTACTCGCGCCGATTATCGTAAAAATTTCGCACGTGCCGAGCTCGTAGAAATTATTGGAGTGGGTAGGGATAGTCTTTTAGAGAATAAGACACCTGATTTTTTTGATACGATGCTGCAGTTCAATACTTTACCATCAGGTGAGGTGCGCTTTACTATATGGGTGCCACGTAGTGAAAATGTTGGACCCGGCACAATTTATGACAAGAGAGTTGTTGAGATATCACATCGATCTGGCGGTGTGGGTCGTCCATACAGAAGGCTTTGGGTTTATGAAACGATTGTGCTAGGAGACGCTCTCGAATTTGATGCGACGCACATGGAAGAGCTAAAAAATGTTATTCACACCCCGCTTATTCGTCCTTGACGAAAACGGACAGACCGAAAACTTACATAAGCCTCGCTTTTCAGGGCAAGGCATATGCATTATTCCGCGTGGTGAATGTAGTTTCCGCCGTATTAGAATGGCGGGAGAAGGCCGGAATGCGTTGCGTGCTGTTGAACTCAAGGCGCGCAATGATGCGCTTTCTGGTGAAACTGATTTTTTTGTGCATTCGGATAAGCAAAGCCCTGATGATATAAATGCAATGTCTGGAGTGTGGGGGTTTGCTCGATCTCATTTTTATAATGGTCGTTGTCTCCCAGAAACATTAGCTCAAACCCCACTTGCTGATGGACAACGGTTAGTAAAAAATTTGACAGGCTATGAAGGACAATTCTGGGTCAAGGGGAATTTAATTTCAAGCCGTTGGTGGCCGAGTTTGCCAAGTGACGTAAATTGGAAAGCTTTTGTTCGTGCAATAAAGAACCGCAGTCAAGTTTCTGGTTTGTCATTAGAGATGCCTAATGCGATTTCGGTGCCATGGAGAGATGATATTCCTCTTTTTGCAATGGATGCAAAACGAGCAGAAGTTATCTTTTCGCCTCTTAATGTTGCCATTCTTGCAACGTTTGTTTTTGCATATGGTTTTAGTTATACAGGCGCAAAGTATGCCAGAGAGTATATTAGCTATCAATCTGTGCAAACAAAACAAGAAGCTATATCAGGCGAAGCAGAACAAATTTTATCCCAACGCCGCCGCGCTCTTGGAGCTATGCGTTATGTCAAAAGTTATGAAGCGCTTGGTCATAATGGAACTGTACTTGCCGGTTATGATGCCCTTGCTAAAGTACTTGGCAGTACTGGACTTGGCGTAGAGCGGACGACGTACCGTAACGGAAAACTAGAATTGAGACTTCAGGGGGATAATGAAATTTCTATATCCGATGTTGTTTCGTTATTAGAAGCACAGCCTGTGATGGAAAACGTTACGGTTTCTTTAGAGGCTTTAGGGGCTGTGGCAATAACTACAGATTTAGTGGCACCCTTAAATATAGAGGCCGCTGAGGAGCTGTGATGACTATTTTTGAGCGCCTAAAAAGTGAGACTACACCGGTCGTGGCCTACGGTATCGTTTTCTTGTTATGTGTCATGGCGTGGTTGACTTTGGGCCGATTTTCTCAAGCTGAGAGAGCGCTTGCAAGTAAGGTTGTCATGGCACAGACCGAATTAGCAAATTTAGAAAATTTGAGCGGCGAAAGTGAGTGGGAGAGTCGCCTTGCCGGTGCTATGAAGCGGCGCGACGAAGTTCAAAATAAGGTTTGGGTTGGCTCAACAACTGGTGTTGTTGCGGCAAATGTACAACAGGCCCTTCAGTCCATAGGGGAAGATTTATATTATGAGCGCATGCAAGCCCGGGCGGATCCAGAAATGATTGATGTTGAGGGTGTTGATGTTTTGAGTTTTGAGTTTTCTGGGCAGGCTCCCTCGGGGAAAGATATTGTTAAGTTATTTGAAGCGCTAGCGAGTTATCCAAAAACAATCATTATTCAAGAGATAGAGTTTTCACAAAACTTGCGGGACATGCGCTCTCCAAGATTGACAATTTCAGGAATTATACCCGTTAAAATCACAGCAAGTGAGCAGGTAAACATTGCAACCGTTGGCGGAGAGAGTCAATGAAGCGCAATTTATTTTTGGCAACAGGCTTGGTCGGATTTAGTTTTGTTTTAGGATGGGCGCGAGCAGGAATAAATGCAGGCCCACAAGAGCCTGATATGTTAGAGTGGGTTAATCCTGCAGCCTCAGTCATAAATATAAATACGTATAAGGAAATGGGAGAACGTATTCGCGCTACTCAGCTTTTCCCGATTTCTGCGCAGCAGGCACGACAAGCTGCATTACGTGCCTCGCAAGAGACCCAAGTGGTTGACGTGCCAGGTCCGCCATTATTTCCAGAAATTGTAGGGTTTTCAGTCGTTGACAAAGTGCCTTATGTACACTTGCTTCTACGTGAAGGCGGTTTAATGAAAGCTACAGAAGGGCAATCCTTGAAGAACGGCTGGTTCATTAAATCGATTGACCGCAAGAACGTGATTGCCCGTTATGATGACAAAGACGAAAAGTTCCCAATAATAAAATACCTGGATGATGCTTTTAAAGTTACAACGGGTGCGCAAGGCGATGCTGTGGAGGCACCAAAATGATAGCTAAAAACACGAAAACTAAATCACGGTTATTTTTAAAAGAAACGTTGCTTTGTGCTGGCGCTATAATGCTTCTTCCTGCTTGTCAGCATATGGCAAACTCAAACGACAAAATGACGAAAGCGCAAAGAGATTTGCCAACTTTGCAAGATGCGACGTTGGGTAAAAGCATTGTGCGACCACAGGCTTTAAGTAAAAACAAGAGTGTGCGTACGAGCGCACCGCAAAACTCTGGAACTAACTATAGCGTAGCGCCAACAGAAATTGGCGCTATCCCATCTATAGCTGAACCGATAAGTTCTCGAAGTTCAGGGAATACACGTGCGCCGCGCAGTTCAGTTGCAACAATTAATGCGTTTGTTGCCCCGTTGCCGGTACCACAATTTATTGACGTGGTTTATGGTGAAATGCTTCAAGTGCCTTTTGTTCCCGGCAAGCAGGTTGTGAGTATGACGGACGTCATACAGCTCCGCAGTTCCGGTGAAATGAAGGCGCAAGATTTTCAGGTTTTAGTGTCTCAGGCTCTTGAGGAGTATGGCGTTCGTGTGGTGCCTGAAAATGGCACATATAAAATTGTTAAAGATGAAGTGTTGCGTTCTCGTATCCCTAAATTCATAAAATCACGCGCTAGGCAGCGTACGCGAGGAGACCTACGCCCTGTTGTGCAGTTCGTTGAGTTGAATGCGCTAAATGCTAATGAAATTTACGCTTTGTTGCGCGATACATTTGCAAAGAAACAAAAGACACTTTCAATACAGGCCAATCCTGCAGCAAATTACATTACATTGTCTGGCCTGCCCGAAGACGTGGATGCAGCATTGGCGATCATATTGGAATTGGATGAGTTGAATTTCGTTGGGAAGCAGGTTCAGCGTTACACGCCGAGATATTGGAATGCGAAAGAATTTTCGCAGGTTTTAACAGAAGCGCTTGAAGTTGAAGGGTGGGAAGTGACGTCAAATTCTCGCCAGCAACGGACAATATTTTTAATGCCTGTGGAGTCGTCTAATGACCTTTTTATCTTTGCAAAAACAAAACAGGCCCACGATAGAGTCAGTAAATGGATAATGGATTTAGACCGTCCTGTCCAAGGTGGGGATACTGAACAAATATTTATTTACCAAGTGCAAAATGTCGATGCAACGACACTCGCTGAAACCGCAAACTCTGTTTTGTCATCGCGTCAACAGGCGACTGGTGCCGCCGGCGTTGGTTTAACGGGGTCCGTGAGTGGCGGTGTGCGCTCAGGCAGCGGCGCTGGGGATGTTTTTACGGTAGACCCTATTGGTAATAGAATAGTTTTTACTGGGACTGCGAATGACTATGATAAAATGTTGAGCCTGCTTGAGCAGCTTGATACGCCTGCCCCAGAAGTTCTGATTGAAGCGCAAATCGCAGAAGTAACGCTTAATGATAGCAGTTCATTCGGCGTGGAGTTTTTCGTTGATGACCTTGGTTCAAACAGCGTTAGTGCAACAGCGCAAACTCAAGGTGGTTTAAACCTTAGCGGGAGCGGTTTGAATATAGCTTTGCTGAGTGGCAATGTTGATGCGGCCATAAACGCCTTCGCTAGCAACCGACGCGTTAAGTTGCTCTCAACTCCAATTTTAGTGGCTAGGTCAGGAACCGAGTCGGAGTTACAGGTCGGTCAAGATGTACCTATCATTACGGCACAGCAAACCGCGAATAATCAAAGTGGTGGTGGCGCTGCAGATATACTGCAAAGCATTGATTATCGTAAAACTGGCGTTTTGCTATCAATGGAGCCAATCGTCTTTAGCGACAATCGTATTGATTTGACGATTACTCAAGAAGTTTCATCCACAGTAGACGCGCCAAATTCTGCTATATCTAGCCCAACAATTTCAAATCGCTCTTTCACAACACAGCTTTCCTTGGAAGATGGGCAAACCGCTGTTTTAGGCGGTTTGATACAAGATAGTTTTACACGTGATGATAAAGGCGTTCCTTTTCTCAAAGACATTCCTGGAATTGGACAAGTTTTTTCAACGGATGGTTTCACCCGTGATCGCACAGAGTTAGTTATATTGATAACGGCATATGTATTGCGAGGTCAGGAGGATAAAAACCAATTTGTTAACCGCCTAGCGGGACGTGTTGATGGGCTTCTTGCCGATGAAGGGCGTTTAATTACGCTTAAGCCAAGACAGTTTTAAATATGTCTTACTTTGATAGCTCTTGTGGTATCAAAACCGCGCCGTCTAATGATGCAGGCTTTTCTGTTTTAGAAGCCATGATCGCTATCGCAATATTGGCTGCGGCTTTGTTGCCTTTATTGGCATTGCAAGCGCAGTTTATACGTACGGTGGAAAGTTTGGAGCGCGCAGAGGTGCGACTTGCTACAGAAGAAAGTGTGCGAGCTTATTTATCGGCGATCAATCTGTACGATGTGCGTGAAGGGCAGATATTGTCCACTTATGGGGAAATTAATTGGACGGCTAAGCCTATAACATCATCACGTGCTGTAAGAGGTAAGGGCGGTTTCCCAAGTCGTTTTGATACTCAACTTTATGAGGTAACAGCCCAAATCGCCTATGAGGGGAATCGCGGCGTCGTGATAAAGCTTGATGGGATAGGTTGGCGACCAAAAAAACCTGTTCTCGACGGGGTTTAGGTCAGTTTTAGGCAAATTGTCTCATTTTGGCGCAGATAAACTAATTTTTAACCAAAAAACTTCTTGAAGAAAAAAGACTCAACACCGCAATTTATTTGGATTTTTTAACGTTGAGAATGTAAGCAAGTGCTTGACGCCCGTTTTTTGCCCGCCTATAGAGGCAACTAGGCATAAAAGGGGGTGGTGATTTGATTCCCCGTACTCTTAGATGCTTGCCCTTCAGAAGCGCGTGGCATGTCGCTACGCATAAACTTTGATTAAACAGGTGAGGAACTCATGAAAATCAAATCACTCCTAGCCGCCGTATCTATGGTGGCAATGACAGCGGGCTCAGCGCACGCCATTGAAATCGATTACAACGCTACATCAGATTTTATTTCTGCTATTGCTAACGAACTTGATCTGCCGACAACGCCGCTCGCCGGCACAGTTGTCCTTGACATTGAACTTTCATCCGGCGGTGACTACAGCAACGGTACGCTACATGATGTA